>SLSB01000370.1 GCA_007130675.1 Candidatus Hydrogenedentota bacterium
CTGGTCATGCCATCCGTTTTGCCGTCGCGCGCGGACCGCTCAACATCGCCGGCTTTTTCCTGGGAAACACCGAGTTTCTGATCGGGCTCAAGATGAACCCCGACGAATCCCACGCCCTGCTCGATACGATCACGTCGTATATCGGGGACTGGCTGAAACTCCAGGCCGAGACCTTTCCCTCGATTGACGGGGTGCTGATTCTCGATGACCTGGCCGGATTTGTCGGCCCCGATGATTTCGTGGAGTTTGCCAAACCCTATCTCGGGCGGACGTTCGAGGCGATTGACGTGCAGGTGCGTTTCTTTCACAACGACGCCGAGGGCATGATCTGCGCGCCTCATCTCGCCGATATCGGCGTCAATCTCTTCAACTTCTCGCACAACCATCCCTTGAAAGACGTGCGCGAGGCGGCAGGCGAAGCCGTGGCCCTCTTGGGCAATATTCCGCCGCGCGATGTGCTGGCCCAAGGCTCTCCCGAGGACGTACGGGAATCCGTTGCCCAACTCCTTGAAACCGCGGGCGCCATGCCCGGCCTCCTTTTGTCGTGCGGCGGCGGCATGCCCCCGGGCGTACCCTCGGAAAACATCGACGCATGTATCGCCGCCGCCGCTTCCTGCAAGGCATGACCGCCGGAGCGACGCGGGAAAGCCGAGTATTCTTGGGGGTGTTGACTCTGCTGCGGGCGTCTTCTATCATAAGAACGTACAGACAAGGAGGAAGTACGATGAAATGGGTGCAAACCGGTGCTTTGGTGCTTGCGTGTGCCCTTGTCCTTTCCGGTTTGGCCGGATGCAACACGATTCGCGGAATGGGAAGAGACCTGCAGAAGGGCGGTCAGGCTATCGAGCGGGCTGCCGAAAGATAGATAGGCCGTGTGCGGAATGTCCTGAGGAGAAGTGCTGTTTAGGCGTGCCTCAACAAAATGCGAATGAATGTGGTCCGTGCGCCTTTTTAAGGACGAAGGACGCCAAGCTTGAAGTCACCATAAGGTCACATGCTCGTAATGAGGCATCAATTCCCTATTCTCTGCCCAGCGCGAAAAGACTTCTGCCCGCTTGAGGAGCATTAGCACGGATATTTTACAGCTTTAACTGCCGGGCATCCGAGACTTATGCAAACGCTTTTGCATGAATGGCTTGCGATCTTCCGATGCCACAGGATGCCGTGAAATATCCCAAAACAAGCTGTTTGGAGAAAGAACCGGTGCTTTCTTCGCAACCCAATGCTGCGGTCAGCCCATGAAACCCCTGGAACAGGAGTAAATAGCATGTCTCCTCCCGAAGAAAACACGGAACCGAACGATGTACCGAAAGAAGAGTGGCATCATCTGGAAGCGTCCGAGGTGGCCGAACGGCTGGACACGGACATCGAGACGGGGCTTTCCGATGAAGAAGCTTCCAATCGTCGTGAGCGGTATGGGTACAACGAACTGGGCGTAAAACAGGGCAGAAGCGCCATTGTCCGGTTTTTACTCGAGTTCAACCAGCCTCTGATCTACATTCTCTTGGTTGCCGCCGTCGTGGCGCTCCTGCTGCAGGATTATGTCGACGCGGGGGTCATTTTCGCGGTCACGATCATCAATGCGGTCATTGGCTTTATCCAGGAATCCAAGGCGGAGAACGCCATTGCTGCCCTGGCGCGCTCGGTTACCACCGAGTCCACGGTCTTACGCGACGGCGATAAATCGCGCGTCGACGCCCGTGAACTCACCCTGGGCGATGTGGTGGTGCTGGCGTCCGGAGACAAGGTGCCCGCCGACATGCGCTTGGCGAGCGTGCGCGACTTGCAGGTGAGCGAGGCCGCGCTGACGGGCGAATCGGTGCCGGTCCAGAAGAGCACGAATCCCGTCGATGCCGACACGGTGCTGGCCGACCGCACCAACATGGTGTTCACGGGAAGCCTGGTTACCATGGGGCAGGCGCGGGGCGTCGTGGTGGCCGTCGGCGAACACACCGAGACGGGGCGCATCTCGCAGATGATGCAAGAAAGCGAAGGGCTGGAGACGCCGCTTACCCGCAAAATCCAGCAGTTCAGCAAAACCCTGCTGATGATTATTTTGGGGCTCGCGGCAGTGGCTTTCGCAATCGTGCTTTTCCAGGGCGGTTCGTTTCGAGAGGGCTTCCAGGCCGCGGTGGCGCTGGCGGTCGCCGCGATTCCCGAGGGGCTGCCGGCGGTTGTCACGGTCACGCTGGCAATTGGCGTCACCCGCATGGCGCAGCGCCATGCGATCATCCGCAAGCTTCCCGCGGTCGAGGCCCTGGGCGGCACCACCGTCATCTGTTCGGACAAGACCGGGACCTTTACAGAGAACGAGATGACCGTCCAGGCGCTCTACGCCGCCGGCGTGTCATACACGGCCACCGGGGTCGGCTATGAGGCAGAGGGCGAGATTCAGCGCGACGAGGAGCCCGTCGTGCTTGACGAAAACCCCGTGCTTCGCGAATGCCTCGTGTGCGGTTTGCTGTGCAACGATTCCCACCTCGAGGAGCGAGAGGGGAACCTTACTGTTGTGGGCGATCCCACTGAAGGGGCTCTTATCGTTTCGGCCCGAAAAGCCGGGCTGACCGCCAAAGAACTCGAGAAGAAGCATCCCCGTCTCGATACCCTTCCATTCGAGTCTGAATTCCAGTATATGGCCACCCTGCATACCCTGCACAAAGCCAGCGATTCAGACCCGCCCATCGTTTATGTGAAGGGCTCGGCCGAGGCACTGCTCGACCGCTGCAGCTATGCCCTGGATGCCGAAGGCGAACAGACGGACCTCGACCGGGACGCTGTCGAGGATGCGGCCGAAGCCATGGCCGAAAAAGGGCTGCGCGTGCTGGCGCTTGCCCGCAAACAGGTTTCCAGCGAGCAAAGCGAGATCGACCACGACGACATTCAGGAAGACCTCGTATTTATCGGGCTGCAGGGCATGATTGACCCGCCCAGGCCCGAGGCTATCGAGGCCATCCGCGCCTGCCAAACAGCCGGTATCCAGGTCAAGATGATTACGGGTGACCATGCCTTGACCGCAGGCGCCATCGCGCAGCAAATGGAACTGGCCGGCCATGATGAAGACGCCCCGGTGTTTACGGGGAAAGAGCTGAGCGATATGGATGACGCCACCTTGGCGGATAGTCTCGAGGAAGGCGCTGTTTTCGCCCGGATCGCGCCCGAGCAGAAATTGCGCATCGTGAAAGCGCTGCAATCGAAGGGCGAAATCACCGCCATGACAGGGGACGGCGTCAATGATGCCCCGGCGCTTAAACAGGCTGACATCGGGGTGGCCATGGGCATTACCGGCACCGAAGTTTCCAAGGAAGCGGCCGACATGGTGCTGACCGACGACAACTTCGCCTCGATCGAGGCCGCTGTCGAGGAGGGCCGCACCGTCTATAAGAATCTGCTCAAGACGATAGGCTTTATCTTGCCCGTCAACGGCGGCGAATCCATGACGATCATGATGGGCATACTTCTCGCGGCCGAGCTGCCCATCTTGCCCGTGCAGATTCTGTGGGTGAACATGGTCAGTTCGGTGGCCCTGAGTGCGACCCTGGCGTTCGAGCCGCGCACCAAAGATACGATGCTCCACCCGCCCCGAGACCCCAGAGAACCACTGCTTTCCGGCCGCCTGCTCTGGCGGATAGTGGTGATATCGGCGTACAATCTGGTCGCGACGTTCGGCATGTTCAAGTGGATCTCAGAAACCACTGGAAATACCGACTTGGCGCGGACCATGGCCGTGCACACGCTCGTGGCCGCCGAAACGTTCTATCTGCTTTGCATCAGCCGGCTCATTCCATCGCTGTTTGCCTACATCAAGGATAAGACCGTGGAAATCGCGTACGTGCCGGCTATCGGCGTGGCCTGCGTCCTGCTTTTGCAGATTGTCTTCAGTCAGGTCCCAGTTTTTCACCCGCTGTTTGACACCGTGCCGATCAGCCTCTGGCAGGCCCTCCTGTGTTTGGGCGCAGGGTTTCCGGTTATTGTGCCCGCACTGATTCTCAAACGGCTCGCGCCCTTCACCTGACGACGTTGGGGGCCGGGTACGCCGAAGCCTTTCGCTAACGAAGGGCGGAAATGCGTAAAACTATAAAAACAATTTGCCGCGACACGCATCTGCGGCTGAACAAGAAAAATCGGATGTCGCGTGAATAAAACTCAAGAAAAAATTGTCAATAAAGATAGTTGACATCGAGCGGACGTTGTGATAAACTCAGTCCGCAACTGATGGGGAATCCGTAGCCTATCCGACTTGGTGGAGGTGGCAAGCCGGGTGGGCGTTCCCTCGATGAGAGCCTTAGGTTGGGATGACAACACCATCATTGACGACCTCATTTTGGAGCCGAAAGGAGGGATGCAGAAGTCTAGCTAAAGACTGCTCCGAGGCTGTCAAGCATCGATGTGTGCCATAGATTCAGGGAGAAACGTCAGTACCCGCGTGAAAGGCACTTAGAGATCTTTCGCGCCGGGCTGGTAGCTATACATTGAGGAGAACACGCACGATGCGTAAATCTATGTTTCTTGCACTTGCGGCAGTCATCGTTCTGACCGCAACGCCGGCAATCGCCGAGCTGCAAAATGTGATCGTGGGCGGCGAAGTCCGCATCCGCGGCAACTATTACAGCAATGTCGTTACCGCGTCCAGGACTCCGCGGCCACTTTGGTTGGATCGCATTCCTGCGCCTGCCACTTGGGGTGCGGGCCTTCTTGGCCAGCGGTCCATTGGTGACCTGCCTTACGACCCCTTCCAGCCGGGAAGCGCGGTGCGCCGTCCTGTTGGTGCGCCGTTCCCAGCACGTGGCCGCAATGTGGTCGGCATGCTTGGCTGGAACAGCAGGGAGAATTCCCTGGACTTCGTAGAGCACCGGACCCGCTTGAACGTTGCAGCCGACTTCACCAATGAAGTCTCCGCGTTCATCGAGCTCGATGCCTATGACATTTGGGGCGAAGACTTCCGGTCCGATTACATCACCGGCGCAGACTGGGCCGGTGGGGCCAACGTCGAAATCTATCAGTCCTACATCGAAGCAAACGAGATGTGGGGCCTTCCGCTTCGGCTTCGTGTCGGCCGCCAGGAGCTCAGCTTCGGCAGCGGCTGGCTGGTCGGTGTGAACGACACCTCGTCGTACTTCACGGGCCTTTCGTTTGACGGCGTGCGCGCGACCTACGGCACCGACATGTTCTCGGTTGACGTGTTCGCCACGCAGTTGTTCGAGATGGGTCCTGCCCAGAGCAGCGGCGACGTGTGGTTCTCGGGCGTGTACGCCAGCTATCTTGGTCTCGAGGACATCGTGCTCGATGCCTACTGGCTGTGGGTACGTGACCCCCGGACCTTGCGCGACACCCGCCTTGGTTGGTTGGGCGAGTGGTGGGAAGGCGTCCTGGGTCTTGACGACTACAGCACGACCCATCTGAACACCGTTGGCCTCCGCGGAGCTGGCACCTTTGGTGCGTTTGATTTCGAAGCTGAAGCTGCTTGGCAGTTTGGCAACGCCGACCGGGTTGGTTTCTTGTTCCGGTCCGGCACTGTGTACGGCGATAGCGACGCTGATTTCAGCACATGGGCAGCAAACCTCGAGGTCGGTTACACCTTCGACATGGTGTGGCAGCCCCGTGTGTGGCTCGGCGGTGCGTATATCAGCGGCAACGACAACCGTGACATCGACTTCTGGGAATGGCTGAACCCCTTCAGCACGCTGTACCCCCGGGCGAGCGTAAGCTTCAACCGCCTGTTCTCGAATTGGGAATACAGTGAATTCCTGGACCAGAATGGCAGCCTCTCGAACGTCTGGCTCGTGCGTGGCGGTATCCAGGCCATGCCGACCGAGACCATCGAGCTGGCGGCTGTCGTGTCGTACTTCGAGGCCATCGATGCCTTTGAAGCCCCCGCACACTTCACCCTGTGGGGCCGCAGGTTCCCGATTGCCGGACCGTTCACCTTCTGGACGATGCGGAACTCGAAGGGCCTTGGCGTCGAGACGGGTCTGTATGCGACCTATCACTACAGTGAAGACCTGACCTTCTCGGCTGGCTGGGCGCACCTGTTCAGCAGCTCGGGCCTCACGGACGGCCAGTTCGTGTTGAACAACGGCTTGGGCTTCACCGGTGGTACCCGCGACCGCAGTGCCGATTATCTGTATCTGGAAGCGCGCATCAACTTCTAATGCGTATCCCGATAACCGGATAACCGGTGTGAAGACGTTACGGCCCCCGCGGACATGTCCGCGGGGGCCGTTCTATTTCCGCCGGTCTCAAGAGATTTGCACGAGACGCCGGTACAGGGTGGCGAGTTCTTTTGCCGCATGACGATTGTGCAGCAGAAGCCATCGGGATAGCACGAAAACGCACGTTGCCCCGCGCGAAAATGTGGCGCCGGGCCATGTGTGCGCCGGAGGTCAGACCAAACCGGCCGTCCGGCATCCCACGCTGCCCGAGACCGACCTCTACAGGAAACACACATTTCCGTCGCCCACGACGAGAACTCTATCGCTCCGGTGCACAAATAATTGGTCTTAGTGCGCATCAAAAAAAGCCATAGTCATTTGCGGATCCAGGCTGTGGGTCGCGGATTCCGACACGCGGGCAACCGATTCTCCGCTAAAGGGAAGCAGGCCTGCTTACCGGCTCTAAATCATAGTCGGACAGTTTCCCAAAGCCGCACTTCACGACGCTTGAGCTGCCGACCTGCTTCATTTCACGTTGATTCTTCAGTATGACAGGCGCTTGATTGTGGAGCGCCTTGGCTCACGCTGTTCTTGAGGACTCTTGCCGTTTGGGGAGACACGAAAGACATGGGGTGAGTTGTCATTCTCGAATACGCGGATGTTTTCTGGAGCGCCGTTGGCACAAGGAAAGCGAAAGGAGAAGGGGTCCCCGAAATGAGTCCTTCTTTCCACGCGGATGGGGGGTTGCTGTCCGCCTTCAGATGACACACTTGGAAGAGGGCCCTCCCGAACACACCCATTGAAGCATCCGGATTAAGCAGAGGTTACCAGAGCGAACCCTTGTCTTTGTTCTCTTCGTCTTCTTCGTCTTCCTCGTCTTCCTCGGCGTGAGGTTCTTCGTCGTCGTACTCGTCTTCTTGCTCTTGTTCACCCTCATCAGTTTCCGGCAATGCAACGCCAGGCAGCGGCCTCTCGGCAAGCAGCTCTTCCTCTTCGCTTTCGAGGTCTTCGAGAGCCCTTCCCGAAGAGTCCTCGGCATTGTCCGGAGCGGCATCGTCTGCGGGCAAAGGCACACCCGCAGATTCTTCGGAGGAAGGCCTGTCGGTATCCTCGATGATGATGTCGACGATATTCAGGTCGGCCGTCACTGCGGTTTCCTCGCCGAGAATCCGCTTGGTCTGCTCGACGATGAACTGGCTGACGCGGGCTTCGACCTCGCGGGCGCTGGCGTTGGCCGGTTTGCGCAGCGTGATATCGGCGTGGATGTGGACATTGCGGGCGTTGTCCGAGGGCGTAATCCGGGCGTTGATACGTTTGGCCTCGGTGATCTTGCGCGTGGCACGGTTGAGGGTCTGCTCGACGGAATCGAGCTGGATGGTTACGTTGCCATGAGCGCCTTTGAAGGCAATTCTGCGCCGGTCGCGCGAGCGTTTGGGCCACGGGATCAGACCGATCAGGCCCACCACAATCAGGCCACCTCCAACGCTCCATCGCAGTAAGGCGCTCTCCGACAAGATTTCCACAAGCGTCTCATGGTATTCGCCCAGTCCCCCGTAGAACGCCCCAATACCCACTACCAGCAGCGCTACGCAAATCGTCCGCCACAGAATGGCTTGAATCAGGCGCATGACCGTTTTCCCTTCTTGCTGCCGCCGTCAAAGCAAGCAGATTGTCTTCGCCGCCTCACATCGAACCGTTGACGTATTGATCGATTATATCAGGACCTATGTCTCCGCGGCGAAATCGGTCGCCCGAAACAATGCGCGCGCACAGCCGGGCCGTGGTCTTGATGCCTTCGGCGCCAAACTCGTGCAGCGCGGCGCTCAGCCGGTCGATGGCCTCGTCGCGGTGCTTTCCGCGTGCGATGATCTTGGCGAGCAGCGAATCGTAGAATCGGGGCACCTCATACCCTGCGAACAGGTGGCTGTCCACGCGAATGCCCGGGCCGCCAGGAAGATGACAACGAGGCACCTTGCCCGGCGAGGCCGAAAAGCCATTCTCGGGGTCTTCGGCGTAAATCCGAGCCTCGATGGCATGGCCCGTCGGTCTAACATTTGATCTCGACATCGGCTCTCCGGACGCAATACGAATCTGCTCTTTGACCAAATCGATGCCGGTGACTTCTTCGGTGATGGGATGCTCGACCTGAATGCGGGCGTTGAACTCGATGAAATAGAACTGGCCATCCGGGGCCAGCAAGAACTCCGCCGTGCCCGCGTTGGTATAGCCGATGGCCTTCGCAGCGCGGATAGCCGCTTTGGCCATGCGCGAGCGTAGCGAACTGCTCAAACCGGGCGCGGGCGTCTCCTCGATGAGTTTCTGATGGCGGCGCTGAATGCTGCATTCGCGTTCGCCCAAGGTGACAATCTTTCCGTTACTGTCTCCGAGAATCTGGAATTCGATATGCCGGGCGCCTTCCACGAACTTTTCGAGGTACAGACCGCCGTCGCCAAATGCCGTCTGGGCCTCGACAGCGGCCATGGAGATGGCGCTCTTGAGAGCAACATCGTTGTGGGCGATGCGCATGCCCTTGCCGCCCCCGCCCGCCGAGGCCTTGATCAAGACCGGAAATCCGATTTCGCGCGCGAGTGACAGCGCCTTCTCGGGATCCTCGACAACGCCGTCGCTTCCAGGCACCACGGGCACCCCGGCTCCTTGCACGGTCGCCCGGCATTCTGCCTTGTCGCCGCTCAGGGCAATGGCTTCGGGCGCCGGCCCGATGAAGCCGATGTCGCAGTCCCGGCAAATCCGGGCAAATTTCGCGTTCTCGGCGAGAAATCCATAGCCGGGATGAATCGCATGGGCATCGCAGATTTCGGCCGCGGCGATGATGCTGGGAATGTGCAAGTAGCTCTCAGTGGCCGAGGGAGGGCCGATGCAGATGCTCTCGTCCGCTAGAGAAGCGTGCAAGCACTCCTTATCGGCCGACGAGTACACGGCGATGCTGGTTACGTTGAGTTCTCGGCATGCGCGGATGATGCGCAAGGCAATCTCGCCGCGATTGGCTATCATTATTCGTCGAAACATAGGCCCCTATCTTGGAATTGGTGCGGGGTGGCCCCTCACTCGAGCGGCTCGACCGCAAACAGCGGCTGGCCAAACTCGACGGGCTCGCCGTTTTCCGCCAATACCTTGACGATCTTTGCGGCATATTGCGCGGTCACTTCGTTCATGAGTTTCATCGCTTCGACAATACAGACCGTCTGCTGTTCCTCGACGGTGTCGCCCGGTTTGACGAAGGGCGGCTGATCGGGGGCGGGCGCCGAATAAAACACGCCCACCATAGGCGAGTTGATTGTCGCGTACTCCTCGTCGCGCGGCGCGTCGGAGGGCGCCGTTGGGGGCGTCACGGCGGCTTCGGGCGGGGGAGGTGGCTCTACAGGATACGCGCTGGGCACACTGTGCCCGGCGTCACTCTTCTTGAGCCGGACGCGGGTCCCTCCCTCCTCGATTTCGATTTCGCTCAGGCCCGAAGCCTCGAAGACCTCCAGAAGCTCCTGAAGCTTCTCCATATTCATAAGTCACACCCTCCCCTCGTTGGGGCGTGTGTCGCACGCCGGTTCGATTTGCCTGCTATGTGGTGACTCGCTCGATGTATTCGCCTGTGCGCGTGTCGACCTTCACGGTGTCGCCTTCGTTGATGAACAGCGGCACCTGAATGGCCGCGCCGGTCTCGAGCGTAGCCGGTTTCGTGCCGCCGGACGCGCGGTCGCCCTGAACGCCGGGGTCGCAGCGCGTGATTTCCAGTGTCACCGTGATCGGCAGCTTGAGCGCAATCACCTTGCCCTCATACATGAGCAGGCTGACCTCTTCATTTTCCTTCAGCCAGTCGCTCTTCTCCCCAATGATGTCCGGACCAACGGGTATCTGCTCGTACGTGTCGCGGTGCATGAAATAATAGAGATCGCCATCGTTGTACAGATACTGGTAAGGCGTCTCGACAATGCGCGCATCCTCGAACTTCTCGCCCGCGCGGTACGTCTTCTCGATAACGCGCCCGGTAAGCACATTCTTCTGCTTGGTGCGCACAAATGCGCCGCCCTTGCCGGGTTTGACGTGTTGAAATTCAACCAGCTCCATCAACTCGCCGTTCTCGACAATCACGATGCCGTTTCGAAAATCCGCCGTTGATATCATCCCTCAAGGATCCTCAGTTCTTTAGCTGTGCAAGACAGTATATCGCAGCCGTCTTCCGTGACGGCCACCAGATCTTCAATGCGAATGCCGCCCTGGCCGGGCAAGTAAATGCCGGGCTCGATGGTGATCACCATGCCCGGTTCCAGTAAGGTGTCGGATTCGCGATTCAGACGTGGGCCTTCATGCACCTCGATGCCGACGCCGTGCCCGAGGCCGTGCCCGAAATGCTTTCCGTGGCCGGCGTCCTCGATGAGGCTGCGTGCGGCCGCATCCAATTCGCAGGCCCGCATTCCCGGGCGGACAGCCTCGAGCGCCATGCTCTGAGCAGTCAACACCAACTCATATGTCCCCTCGAACCAGATTCCCGGGATCGTACCGAAAGCATACGTTCGAGTCAAGTCTGAGCAGTATCCGTCGAGCCGGCAGCCGAAATCGAGCAGCACGGTATCGCCCTCGCGCAGGGGCGTATCTTGTGGAGCGCCGTGGGGCAGCGAACTGCGCGCGCCAAACAATGCAATGGTCTCGAACGACGCGCCCGAGGCCCCCCGGCACTTGAATTCGTACTCGAAGCGCGCGGCAAGTTCGCGCTCGGTGATGCCCGCCTCGAGCTGGTCCAGGAGGTCGGCCAAAACCCCCTCGGCCAAGGCCGACGCCCGCCGGATGGTCTCGATTTCCCCGGGCGATTTGCGCTGGCGCAGCGCCGCTACAATGTCCGCGTCAGGTTCGCAGGGTCCGCTGGCATAAGCAGCCTCGATATCGCGCAATTCGGCCACGGTAAGCGCTTGCGGGGCATAGACTGCCGTTTTCACACCGAGAGCCGTCAACGCTTCGCCGAGGCGTGTGGGCAAATGGCCAGAGACCTCCTCGACCTCGAACCCGTTGACCTGGCTTTCAGCCTGCTCGGTGTAGCGGAAGTCACACAGAAAGCGCGCCTGGGTCTGCGAGATGATGATGGCTGAAGTCGTGCCCGTGAACCCGGAAAGATATTGATTGTCGGCCGGCGACACGCTGAAAAATGCATCCCCGCCGCGTTCCTCGAGGCGTTCGCGCAACCGTGTGACGCGGTCTGTCATGATTTTGCCAAGGTTGACGCGGCACGCAAGGCGAGACGGTAGCTCTCCGGGCCGAACCCCGAGATCTGGCCCACTGCCACCGGGGCGATGTGCGACCGGTGGCGGAACTCCTCGCGCGCATGAATATTCGAGAGATGCACCTCGATCGTCGGGATGCCCACCGCGCTGACCGCATCGCGCAGCGCCACACTGGTGTGGGTGTAGGCGGCCGGGTTGATGACGATCACGTCCGCCCAATCTTGCGCACCCTGAATCGCGTCGACCAGGGCCCCCTCCGAGTTGGACTGCACCGTGCGGAGCTCGAGGCCGAGGCGCTCCGCTTCGGTTTCGAGCATCGCGTTGATGTTCTCCAGCGTCGCGGCCCCATACACATCGGGCTCGCGCGTGCCCAGCATATTCAGGTTTGGGCCGTGTAGAACCAAGACCTTCATTCCGTTTCTCCCCTAGTCAAGGCCTGCGCGCCGCCGGTTGGCGTGATAATCGGCGATGCGTATCTCTTGGGCGCGCGCCGCCGCGTCTCCGGCTTTTTCCCGAAGCGCGTGCGCGCGTTTCGTTTCGTCCGCGCGTTCCAGGATGTCCGCCATTTCTGCTAACACCTGGGCATAGTTGTTCCACACCACAAAGCTCGAGGAAAAGAGTAGCGTGCTTTGCTCGTAATGCTCAAGGGCTTTGTCCAGATCCGCAAACCGGGCCTCGGGGTCCTCCGCGAACTGAGCCCGGCTCCACAACACGGCGGCATATTGCTCGTGAAACCATGCTTCATGCGGGCTGCGCCTTAACGCCTCTTCCGCCCACTCGACGGCCAGATTGCTCCACTCGAGTCGCTCGGCTTGGGTGTCGGCCGCTTCGGCCAGGAGTTCACACCACGCCGAAAGCTGCACCGCGCGAATGGGGTCGTGAGGGAAGATAGCGTCTGCGTCCTCCAGGCGCCGCAACGCCTCCTCGGCGGCCTGGATCCCCGTCTCGCGCGCGGCAACGGGGTCGGTTATGTTCAAGTAGGCGGTGTGCCACAACGGTTCGTGGGGACCAAGCCTTCGCGGGGCTCTGCCCGGTTCGGCCACCCACAACGCCCCGCACCGCGTAAGCGCGTCGACATCGGGCACCAAGGCCAGGGCGTCGTGAAGGGAAATATTGGCGGCCCGCCGGTCGCGCGCGTATTGTTCGGGAGCCTGAAACACGAAGAACTGCGCGGCCATCAGGCGGGCGCGGAAGTCGGTCTCGCTTCCCGCAAGCGCATCTGCCCGGTGGACACGGAGACTGGCCGCGACCGCTACCGTCACGCAGACCAGAAAGACGGCGCCCACCGGCCGTGCGTATCGGGCGGCTCTCAGGCTGGGCATACGGCGGTCTGTGTACGCGCAGAAGACGCCGGCCAGCAGAAACGCCGCCGCGGCAAGACTCGGGTTGAAGAAATCAAAGTCGATCGCCGCGTGAAACAGGAACGCCAGAAGGCTCGCGAACAAGCCCGCGGCCAGCCACAAGCGAGGCGAACCGCGCAGTTCCACGAGGCGCTTCAGTGCCCCCGCGACAAAAACCGCCCAGAACGCGCAGAAGACAATCGCGCCGAAGATGCCGGTTTCCGCGGTAATCTGCAGGTAGTCATTGTGCGCGTACTTCGTTTCACCTGCGCCCACATACTTGTAGCGGGGGTACATCACCCCGAAGTTGCCCGGTCCGACGCCAGTCCACAAGTTGTCGCCAATCATGGCCAGTCCACTCTGCCAGTAGCTGAGCCGAATGAGCATGGTGGCCGGATTGACAAACTCCTCGGCGGTCATGTCGATCCCTTCGGTGATCAGCTCCTGTGAAGGCGGGGCTTCGGCGCGGGTGTCACCCGGTGTGGCCACAGCGGCCCACGCCACCACGAGCAGGGCCGCGCCCGCCCACCGTGAGGGCAGCAACCGGGGTCTGCGCACAAGGACAAAGACGCAGCACCCCGTAAACGCCGTTGCCGTCACGAAGGCCAGCATGCCGCCACGCGAGAAGCTATAGAACAGCGCGGCAGCCGTGGCCGCGGCGAAGCACGGCAACACACACGCGCACGCCGTCCACCAGCATGCCCAAAGCCCGTGCCGCTGGGTAATGAAATACAGAGCACCTCCCACGAGAACCGGCAGTGCCCCCACCCAGAACACCACTTGCAGCCAGTGAGCGCTGATGGGCTGCTCGCGGTGGGCCACATCGTGAAACATCGAATAGGCAATGTAGGCCACAAGCAAAGTGACCACCCACGCGCCGAACCCCGCCGCCGCGGCGGTTTGCCGGGCCTGCCCGCGCGTCGGGAACGGCGAAGGCGTTGCTGCGCCCAGTATTGCGCGCAAATTCCGGAAACTGTACACCGCTGCGCCCACGGCAAACGGGATGCACAACACCATGTAGCCGGCGAGCGCGTTGGGAAACAGGAACGACCCGAACGCGCGGTTGCTGTTGAGGCGGCGGGCGATTTCCGCGGTGACTTCCTGGGCCCCGAAATAGCGTTGCACCAGAGTGGGGTCCATGCTCACACTTTCGCGCATGAGCGGAATAAAGTATTTCAAATGGATGACGCTGAATATGGCCTGGGTCAACGCGCCGACAACGAATCCGGTGAACACAATGGCGAAGCTGCGCGGATGCCGCAGGGTTTGCGACGCAACCACGAAGATAAAGAAGTGCCCCGACCAGACAATCAGCGTGCGGTAGCTGTTGTTGTATTGGGCCGTGCCCAACGTTGCCGCCAGCGCCACGGCGAGGAAGGCGGCCAGCAGCCCCACGAGTACCGGAAACCGAAGCGCTTCCCCGCGCACCAGCATCCGCGCGGCCACCAGCGCGAACAACAGCCCCTGCACCCACAGGAAATACGTGTTGCTTGCGGGAAGGGACATGCCGTCGTACCAAGGGCGCAACAGGGCGATGCCCGCCAACGCCAAGGCTACCGCCAGCTCCGCCACGGCGTCCTGAGAGCTTGGTTCCGGGTACGGCTGTGACGGCCCGGACCCGCGCGAAACGGGTTTCGGCGTATCAGCCGTCCGGACTGTTTTCTGTTTGGGTCGACTCACGAGAATGCACCCGCCAACGTTTGCTGCCCGCGCTCATAATGAGCACGATAAGCAGAAATAGCCCACACACTTGGGCGATTATAATCAGGGTACCTACGGTATTCACCTGCCGCAAGAGCCCCGCGCCCAAACCGGTCACCGCGGCGATCAGAAGAATAAATTCGACCGCCTGCTGCTGCGTCATGCCAAGGTTGACAAGACGGTGCGAAAAATGGCGGCGGTCTCCCTCGAAGATAGGCACCCGGGCGCGCCAGCGGATTATGATGACGCTTATGGTGTCGAAGATCGGCACGCTCAAGGCCAACACCGGCGCCGCGACCGCAATGCGAGAGGGCGTACTTTCGTCATAATACGTGATGAGAATCGAGACTGTCGCGAGGATATATCCGCAGAACATCGCGCCCATGTCGCCCATGTAGATGCGCGCCGGATGGAGGTTGTGTACCAGAAACCCGAGTGCAGCGCCGGCAAACACCATCAGCAACACACAGATGAAGGCTTCGCGCGTGTGCAGCGCACAGATGAAGAACGAAAAAGCGGCAATCGCCGACACGCCCGCGCACAGCCCGTCCATATTATCGAGCAAGTTGAGCGAATTTGTCATAAACACCACCCACACCATGGTGATAGCCACCGATGCGACGAACGAAGGCCAACCGCCCAACCATCTCTCGGTGAATAAATTGATGGTCACGTCGCTCATAATGAGTACTGCGGCGGCGGCGCATTGCCCGGCCAGTTTAAGCCACGGCCGCAACGTCTTGAGGTCGTCTACCAGCCCGAGGATGGCAATGAGCAGACCGCCGGCAAAAATGCCAAACAGTCTGATCTCGTGGTCGCGGCCCAGAAACTGAAACACGTGAATCTCGAGCCACTCGATACCAAACTCACGCACGGGTTGCACCAGAAGCAGGCTGCCCATCGTCATAAGGTAAAACGTGACGACAATCGCGGCCCCGCCGAGTAGAGGCACCGGCCGCTTCTGGGCTTTCCGGTCGCCCGGATGGTCCAAAATGTGCCATTTCAGCGCAAAATGGCGCATCACCCAGGTCATACCCAGTGATATGCCGAAGGACAGGCCCAACGTGACCGCATATACGAGGTACCAGTTTATCCACACGTACATCTTCGTGCCCTAATCCGACCTCATTGATTGCTCGTGAGCCGCCCCATACAGTTCGAATTCGCGGCGGGCCACCATTTCGCTGCGAAACTCCGTAAACACCCGGTTCCGGGCAAACTCTCCGAGCCGCCGGCGCTCGTCTGGATGCGCCAGTAAACGGTTGACTGCTTCCGCCAGGGCCTCGGGATCACCCGGCGCCACATTGAGCCCGGTCTGGCCGTCCAGATTGGCAAACTCTACGCCCGTGCCCAAACGCGTGGCCACGACGGGCTTGCCGCACGCGTGCGCCTCGAGAATGGCAATGCCGAACGCTTCACTTCGGGCCACCGAAGGAAAGGCAAACACCGAACACGCATGCAGATGGTCCACCAGGTCCTGTTGCGGCAGCTCGCCCGGGAAATGAACCTCGACACCGAGTTTCGCGGCCAGGGCGGTGCAGTGGTCTCTTTCAGGGCCGTCGCCCGCGATAACCACCGCACCCCGGATACGCGGGGCCGCCCGCACAAGATACTCGAGGCCTTTGTAATAGCGGTGCCGACCCGCAAAAAGCACAAATTCACCCCCATACGCCTCGCGAAGCTGCCGAACATTCGCCGGGTCAGGGGACTCAAACTCTTCCGGGACGATGCCCAACGGAACCACAGTGCAACGGTCCGCGAGTTCATTCAACATGGGCGACGACGCCACATAGTTCTCGGATGTCGGCATAATGGTAGCAGCTTTTCGCAGAAAATGCATTTGGAAAGGGCGGTACAGGCGCATGGCGGAGGCTTGCCGAACGACATCGCTGTGGTAGCGCACGATGAGCGTGCCCCGGGGCCGGGCCATGAGATAACCGAGTTCCGCCGTTGGGTTGGGCACATGCACGACCACCACATCGGCACGGCATTTCCTCAGGTACCAGGGAAACAGCGGCGAGATCGGCGCGCTCTGAAAGCGGCCCCATTCGCCCACCTCGAGCACGCGGGTGCCATCGCGTTCGCTCGAGCGGGTGCGCAGCGTGCGGCTGCACGTGAGCGCCTCGACGTCGGCCCACTGGCGCTGATACCGGCAACTCACGGCGATGTGCCGCTCCATGCCGCCGCGCACGGGCGGGTCGAAATCTTTGTATACGTGCAGAATCTTCACGAGCCTTGCAATCCTTTCCACACCCGCCGGTACACGTCGACGGTCATCTCTGCGGTACGCTGCCAGGTAAAACGGCGGGCGCGTTCAAAGCCTTTGTCCCGCAGGGTGCCGCGCAGCGCGTCATCGGTTGCCAGGGTCAGCATGTGCGACGCAATGTCCCCGGTATCCTCGGGATTCGCCAATAGCGCCGCATCGCCCACGACTTCCGGCAGGCTCGCTGCGTTCGAGGTGAGCACCGGCGTGCCGCAGGCCATGGCCTCGAGCGGCGGCAGGCCGAACCCCTCGTGGAGACTGGGCCACACAAACCCCGCCGCCGCCGTCAGCAGGGCCGGGAGATGCGCGCGGGGAATAAAGCCCGGCAGGAGAATGCGCTCGCGGGCGTGCGAGGCGGCAACGGCGCCGTTCAGCGACCCGCACTTCCAACCCCGCCGCCCCGCCAGCACCAATGCATGCGGTATTTCATCCGCAATGCGGCCAAACGCTTCTACAACCCGCACGAGATTCTTCCGGGGTTCGTGGGTCCCGACAAACAGGAGAAACTGCTCAGGAAGGCTGTACCTTCTCCGCACGGATTCCGCGTCTTCGCGCGATACGGGGCGAAACACCGGGTCTACCCCAAGCGGGACCACGGAAATTTGCGCGCTGCCGAGACCGAGGCATTCCCGCAAGTCATGGGCGGTCGCTTCGGAATCGGCGATAACGGCCGCCGCCCTGCGCGCACTCCGGGCAATCATGGTCCGGTAATACAGAGCGTGTGGCCACCGGAACCAGGCAGGATTCACCAGGCAGCTCACATCATGCACGGTCACCACCGCGCGGGCGAGATTCGCGCCATGCCCGATGCTCGCCGGATAGTGAATGAGGTCCGCCTGTTGGAGATGTCTGCCCCTGCTCACGGCATATGTGAGACCGCGCGCCCGCTGTTGGGGGATGGGCACGGTCACCGCCCCCTCGGGCGCTGGGATCCCTTTGGGCCACGCGGCAACCATCTCGATATCCGGGGCCACGCGGGGCAGCCACGCAGCCAATTGGTGCGTGTATTCGCCCGTGCCGCTTCGGTTTCCCGCCTGTGTGCCATCGAGCATTACCCGCATGACGCCAGGCTCCTGTAAACCCCGGCCGTGCGCACCGCGCAATCGTGCCAGGAAAAGCGTGCAGCCTGCTGGCGTCCCGCCTCGGCCAACGCCGCCCGGCGGTCCTCGTCGTGCAGCAGCGCCCTGAGAGTCTCCGCCCACGCATCCGCATCATCGGCGGGCAGCAATACGGCCGCATCGCCAACGACTTCCGGGATCGCGGAATTGCGTGCCGCCACCACGGGGCACCCGCAGGTCATGGCCTCGAGGGGGGGCAACCCGAACCCCTCGTAAAACGACGGAAACACGAACAGGTCCGCCGCCGAATAGAACGCCGCAAGTTCGGCGTGGTCTTGAACGTAGCCGGTTTGAAGCACCCGGTCTCCCAGTCCGGTCTCCTCGAGTGCCTCGTGAAACCGCTGGGGCTCCCAACCCGTTGCGCCCGCCAGCACCAGCTGGTGCGGTATCTCGTGGCGAAGCTTCGAGAATGCCCGCAGCAACGTCGGCACGTTCTTGCGCGGCTCGACCGTCCCGACAAAAAGCACATAGGGCGGCTGCACCCCATAGCGGCTCTTGACGTGCTCCGCGGCCGTCTCGCGCGGGACGGGCTGGAAACCTTCATCCACCGCGAGCGGGGCCACCGTGATCTTCTCGCGTGCAACCCCCAGATGCTCGACGATGTCGTGCGTCGTCGATTTCGAGTAGGTCAAAATGGCGTCCGCATCACGAGCAAATTGCCCGATATTGCGGGAAAACGGGCCCACAATCTTGGGACTGCACAGGTGCGGAACGGCCAGAAAGGATAGATCATGAATGGTGACCGCACGCTTGGCAGCCTTGGTGGGGGGCAGGAAGTAATTCGTTGCGTGATAGACGTCTACGCCATTCAGAAGGGTATCGACGGGCGGCCACTGAAACGTCTCCCAAATTCTGTAGGCCACTCGGGTAGGCACGGGGATATGGCGGTGAAACAGCTCTGAACCAAACACAGATGCATCCACACCGCGCAGACCGGTCGAGAAGCCCTTGAGACTGCACCCGTCGTGCAGTTGCAGCAGATGTTTGACCAGGTAGTAGCAGTAATGGCCGACGCCCGTGCGGGTCCCCGCAACCGGGCCGATGTCTATACCAATGTGCATACTCACGCCCGTCTTGGTTGTTTTCGGACCTTTCCATACTACGTTTGGGCAGGTCCAAAGTCAACAGAACACCAGAGAACAGGTCCTTCCTTCGCACTCTTAACATAATATCTGGGAATAGGTTACGGTTTACATGCCAAACGGGGCAGAGGACCGGCCATTCTTGACACAGGGGAGGGCATATGTTACACTCCGCTCGTTATTAGCACTCTGAGACAATGAGTGCTAGCGCGCGTTTTCGCCGGCAGAGGCGTTCCTGAGTCGGTGAGAAATGCGCTGACGTGGGTTGCGAAGAAAGCACCTGCTTTTTCTGCAAACAGATTGTTTTGGGATATTTCACGGCAGGCTTAGGCATCTCAGAATCGCAATCCATATCATGCAAAACCATTTGCGTGAGACTCGGATGTCCGCCAGTTGTGAGCTGTGAAATATCCGGGCTAAATGCGAGGCCTGATTCGTGGATCACGGCGCGGAACAGCTTAGTGAGCGGGAACGCCTCATCTTGCAGGCGGTCGTGCATACCTATATCACGACGGCCGAGCCGGTGGGGTCACGCGCTATTGTAAAACGTTTCGAACTGGACGTCAGCGCGGCGACCGTGCGCAACGTGATGGCCGACCTCGAGGACGCAGGCTATCTCAAGCAGTTGCATACGAGTTCGGGGCGGGTTCCTACCGATAAGGGATACCGCTATTACGTTGATTTCCTGATGCATGTGCAGGAATTGACGGTATCCGAACGGTCGCGTCTTCAAGACGAGCTTTCGAGGAAACTCGATGATGCCGACGAGGTCATCCGGCACACCAGCCGGTTGCTGGCACTGACGTCGCATCATATGGGCCTGGTCGAGGCGCCCGATGAACGCAACGCCGAGGTCTGCCGGATCGAGATGGTGCCTATTGGCGCAAGGCGCGTCGGCGTGGTGCTGGTGGACAACTACGGGCGTGTGCGCACGCTGGTCACAAAGCTGGATGAGGCTTTGTCGGCCGAGCAGGTCCATCGCATAGGCCGCTTTCTGGATGCGAATTTCCGCGGGGTCTCGGTTCAGGGGCTTCGGGCCGCGGTGTCGGCGCGCACGTCGACGTTTATAGATGAACAGCATCGGCTGGCCGAGCAGGCGTTGCGGGTGTTGGCGCTGATGCCGCCAAGCCGGCAAGGCGAAGTGATTCTCGAGGGCACCACGCACTTGTTCGAGCAGCCTGAGTTTCGCGACCTCGACCGCGCCCGGCATGTGTTCGGCTTGTTCGATGAACACGACCGGCTGGTCGAGTTGCTTCGGGCCGCCTTGCGCGAAGGCGAGCCGCTTCGTACTTCGATCGTGATCGGGTCCGAAGTGCCTGATGAAGAATTGCACGAAATCAGCATTGTGGTGTCGCCGTACCGAGTCGGCGACCAGCCTGCCGGGTTGGTGGGTGTGATTGGCCCCCGCCGGATGCAGTATTCGAGGCTGGCAGGGCTGGTTGAATATACCGCGGCACTTCTGGGAAGCTATTTGACTGGGATCGCCGGGCTTACCATGGACAATGAAACCGGAA
>SLSB01000621.1 GCA_007130675.1 Candidatus Hydrogenedentota bacterium
ATGGTCTGGGGCGTCTGCGAATGGATGGGCTTGCCGCAGCTGTAGCAGTGCGGCGTGCCAACCCGGGCGAACAGGAGCCGGAGATAGTCGTAGATTTCGGTGACCGTGCCGACGGTCGAGCGCGGGTTGCGGTGCGAAGTCTTCTGTTCGATCGAGATGGCCGGACTGAGCCCGTCAATCGAGTCGACATCGGGTTTTTCCATCTGCTCGAGGAACTGGCGGGCGTACGCCGAGAGGCTTTCGACATACCGACGCTGGCCCTCGGCATAGATGGTGTCGAAGGCCAGGCTGGATTTCCCCGAGCCACTGAGCCCGGTGATCACCACCAGCTTGTCGCGCGGAATGGTCAGATTGAGGTTCTTGAGATTGTGTTCGCGCGCACCCTTGACAACGATGCTGTCGTGCGACGTGACCGCGGGCAGAGACAGATCAACCGAGGCCTTGCTCTTCTTGCGCGCGGCGTTCTTCTTTGCCGCCGGGCGGCGCTTCGAGGGCGCTGTCGTGCGCTTCGCGGTGCTCTTCGTGCCCTTCTTGGGCGAGGATTTGGGTTTTGCAGGCATAGAAACAGGTGTTGACTCCTGGAAAATCGGCGTTGAAGCTGCTGGATCGTGCGCGCACCCGCACGCTTCAGAAACAAACCGGGATCATAGCGAATTCCAGGGTTGTAATGCTATTTTCTGCACGGCGGATTGCACGAGGCGGCGCCTCGCAGGTAATGACGGGGCAGGCATCCGTGTGCTCTTTGCCAGAGTGGACGCGATAGACGCAGTGGATAGGCCACGATGGCCAGTGCCTGCGCGGGTTCGTGTGTTCGCGCGGCGGGCGCCGGTAGTAGAGGTTCGGGCCGTTCCGCCTTGTTCAGCAGTTCAACTTGTCTTCTTGATGAGTTTGTCGACCTCGCCGAGGATCTTCTGACCGACCTCTTTTCGGAGGTTCTCGGGGATCTTGTAATGCTGGGTTTCCTCGAGTAACTCAATGGTCCGCATGGCAACTTGATAGGCGAAATCCTGAACTTTCACGGCATTCTCCTCGATTTCTCGAACAGGGTCGCTGTCTCTGGTATATCACATTTTCAGGGGCGGATGCCCTTCATGCCATCAGGCCTTGCCAGCTCCGGCGGGAAAGGGTTCAACACACACCGGCGCATTGCGTATTCGAATACGGGTTCTTGCAAATCGCCGCGAACATCAGGCACGATCCGGTATCGAGAAAGGAAATATGTCAGTGGAAGTTTTCAGCATGCTCAGACACGGCGGATGGATTCTGTTTCCCATCGGCCTGTGTTCCCTGACAGCGCTCGCCATCGTCATCGAGCGACTAGTCATGTTGCGCCGCAGCCGCATCCTCGATCAGCGCGTTGTAGATCTTGTGGATGAGTTTTCGGACACCTTGCCGCCCGAGGCGGCGCTCGAGGTGTGCCAGCGCGCCCGCGGCCCGTTTGCACGCATTATCGAGGAGATCATCCGAGCGCGCCACCTTCCCGCTGGACACGTAACCGAGACCTTGCAGGCCACGGGGCGCACCCAGACCGCGATGATGGAACGCGGGCTTACCGTGCTCGAGATCATCGCAAACGTGAGCCCCTTGTTGGGCTTGCTGGGCACGGTGCTCGGCATGGTCACGGTGTTCAACGCGATTACCGCCGAGGGTGTCGGAAACCCGCGCGTGCTTTCCGAGGGGATCTCACAGGCGCTCGTTACCACGGTCGCCGGACTGGTTGTGGCGATTCCGGCCTTTGCGTTTCACAGCTGGCTGAGCAGCCGGGTGGATGACCTGGCCACGGAGATGCACGAGCGCGCCACGGCATTCATCGCGAGACTGCACCATATACGGCTTCGCATGCGCACGCAGCAATGAACCCCTCTGGCGCGATGTCTCCCCCTTGCCCCACCGTCATCCTTCAGGCGACGTGTCTGCCTCTTCTTCCGCAGCCGCCTCGTCCCCGGAAGGCTCTTCTTCGGAGGCCTCCTCTCCCTCGGGCTCCTCCGCTTCGGCGTCAGCGGCGGCCTTTTCTTCTGCAGCCCTCTCGGCTTCGGCGGCAGCCTTTTCTTCTTCGGCTTTCCTTGCCGCTTCCTCGGCCGCCTTCTGGGCTTCGGCTTCCGCTGCGGCTCGTTCGGCAGCCGCCTGTTCCTCGGCGGCCTTTTGGGCCTCGGCCTCGGCAGCGGCTTTCTCCGCGGCGGCCTTTTCGGCATCGGCCTTGAGTTGTCTGAGTGCCGAAACGATGTCCGCGGGCTCGGCGCGCTGCCGGTAGTCGGCGTTCACGAACGCGTACCGGATGACTCCCTCCGTGCCCACCACGTACGTTGCGGACAAGGGCAATTCGTTTGCCGCCCCCGCGTTATACGTCTCGAGATCGACATGCTCGGCGAGATGCTTCGCGACTGTCTCGGGAACGGTAGAGGCGAGGCCATACTGTTTGGCGACGGCATTGTCAGCGTCCGTCAGGACGCTGAACCCGAGCTTGCCTTCTTCTGCCGTCTTCTGTGAATGTTCCGGTTTCTGCGGGCTGATGGCCAGCACGCGCGCGCCCTGCTCGCTGATCTGGGAGAGGGACTCCTGCAAAGCCTGAAGCTGAAGGTTGCAGTACGGACACCAGCCGCCCCGGAACCACACGAGGACCACAGGCCCTTGCTTTAGCTGGTCCTCGAGCTTGATGGAAGCGCCCGCCGCGTCAGGCAACTCGAACAACGGCGCCTGTTCACCTACCTTCTTCGCTTTGTCCAGAATGCCCGATTGGGCCACCTCGTCAATACCTTCTTGAAAGGCTTGAACCACCTCCGGTGCGGCCGTCTCGGCAAACTCGGCCTTGAAGGCATCTAAACGCGCCTTCAATGTGGGGGGATTTTCGGGCTCGGGCTCCGCGGCAGCCTGTTCCTCCGCGGCTTCTGGCTCGGCTGTTTCGTCCTCAGCGTCCGTGGCAGCTTCTTCTTCGGTGTCGTTCTGTGCTTCAGCTTCCTCGGCCTCGGCAGCGGCTTTTTCGGCGGCAGCCTGTTCCTCGGCGGCCCTTTGGGCCTCGGCCTCCGCGGCAGCCTGTTCCTCTGCGGCCTTTTCGGCGGCGGCTTTCTCCTCGGCGGCCCTCTGGGCTTCGGCGGCGGCTCTTTCTGCAGCGGCCCGGTCTTCTTGGGCCCGTCGAATGGCTTCTTCGGCAGCCTTGCGCTCTTCGGCCAGCAGCGCCAGGGCCGCCTCGGCCTCCGCCTTCAACTGGGCAGCTTGCTGCGCCGCAGCTTCCGCGGCCGCGCGCTGCTCGGCCAGTTGCTCTGCCAGTGCCAGCACTTCCGCCGTCTGAACATCCGGAACCTGCGCGGGCGCCCTTTCAGGTGCCACGGCCGGTTCTCGAGGCTCTGCTGGGGCGTCAACCGTTTCTTCTGTCTCGACGGCAGGGCTCTCGATCGGCGCCGCTGGAGCCTCGGCAACCGGTTCTGGCGGTACTGGAGCCACCGTTTTCGCCGCTTCGGGGCTGATCGGCGTCTCGTCGTAAACGTGCACCGGAGGTTCCGCCGATTCCATCGATTCCACTTGTTCGACAGGTTCCGCGGGGGCCACGGCCTCATTGCCCACCAACGCTCGATGCATATCCGGAGCAGCGTCGCGACTGGCAACGCGCGGCGCTGCCAGTCGGCGGATGACAATCCGGTCTTCCTGCACTTCATAGCCAATGTCGGGATATATCCACTGGCGAATAAGCAAGTCCAGCACCGTCCCGAGGCGGGCGTTTGTAAATGCGGCCGGATTTACCGGCAAATCGGCAAGCGCCCTGTCAATAACAATAGGAACTCCTATCTGCCTGGAAAACGATTGAACCGCTCGCGACAACGGTTGCGCTCCGGCCTGATACGGCACCGGGCCCGGCGTTCCTGGCGCCGTAGGCAAAATCACGTTGACCCGCCGCTCGAGCAGCGACTGCTGCGCTGTCGGCAAGTCGTCCGCATTGATGAGCAACGTCCGCTTGGTGGCGTACGGATTGCGCCCGGGGTGATAGAAGAAAACGTACTCGGGTGTGCTGTCTACCCCGACCCCGATGGCACGCGCCGACTTCATGATGGCCTCGAGACCGGTCCGCAACGGGACCTCCCCGAGGGCCAGTTCGCCGGAGAAAGCCGCCGCCGCCAGATTATCTGCGATAATGGTCGTCTCGGTTGCCTGGCTCAGCCAGGCGAACACCATAAACAACGGCAAGTTTGCGCCAAAAGCGATTTCGGCCTCGATCTCGTCATATACCGGGTCGAGCGACGGCAATTGAATCTGGGTGAGCGCTTCAAACCCTTCCGGATAGAGAAAGCGGTAGTGCTCTGTTTCCTGTACCCGGCACCGGGCGATCTCTGCGATCCGTTCGGCCACACGGGACGCAGTGGTGCGGCGGAGCGACGGCGGATCGATGCGCACATCTTCCAGGCCGTTCATCAGCACAAAGCCGACAATGCCCTGGTCTTCACTCAGCGATCGCAGATACATCCCCAAACGGGTTGTTTCCTCGATTTGTGGGCTTGGGCTGGTGATCGTGCCCCGTGCCCGTGGCGCCGGGGCGTCGTCTTCTTCCCGAAGCCGTTCATCGCGCCGGCCAGCGCCGCCGTAGCGGGCCGCGGCGAAAGCGTTTTCGGCCGCGAAGAGTATGCCCAGCGCGCAGACGAGGAGCATCGACCATTGCCACGGGTTCTTATTTGTTTGTATTCGATTGTTCATTATTCGCCCTCAAAACACGTGATATTACACAACACCTTTAATCATACCATTGATCCCGGGAGGGATGTCGAAGTTCCCGCGCAGACGCGGGCGAGGTTCAGGGGCGGTACAGTTGCTCGATGGGTCCGCGGCCGCACCGGGGGCAGCGGGCGCCCGCAGTACGCACGTCCTGCCTCGAGAACTGCGCCACGCAGGCCACACAACACAGTGCCCCGCACCGCGAGCAAACAAGGCCGTAATCCGGGCGTAAGTCCCCCGCGCCCAGCACGTTATCCTGCTCGGGGTTGGCCGGCCATTGGGGCGGCCTGACGCGTTTCCGGCATTCAAGACAATTGTTGCTCTTTGTTTGCGGCGCGTAAAGATTTGCGCCGACCCACACCGGCGGCGTCCTGTCTATGGTGAAATAATGACTGGCTTCGCAATGCGGGCACACATATTCGCCCAGTTTGCGCCCCGCCAATCGCGGTTTTCCGCCCACCACAAGCGCGACCTCGGCTCCTGACAGTTTGGTGTACGCATCGGGCGGAATAACCAGCATCTGCTGGCACTCGCTACACTCGAATTCGAGGATGTTGCCGCTGCGCACGCGCGGAGCCGCAGGGTCGGTGGCCTCTTGCACGCGCCACGCCACCCACATCACTACGCATCCGCCGATAAGCGCCACAATGCCCGTTATCGGAAGTATCCACGGACCCAGCCATGTCATGGGCACGTTACAGCTCTCCGTTTTCAATGGCTTCCGGCCCGCCGCGTGCGGGCCAGACGTAAGCATCGGGCAGCGCGCAGGGACTTGTCAAGCAAATCCCATCCGCCTATACTGACTTTCATGGCTATGCTGATACTGCTGATAACCGCGATGGCGGCTGCCGATCAAATCGATCCCGAGCTCACGTACGAGTTCGTGCAACGGGGTTCGCAACCCATCGAACGCCGCCAGGTGTTCGGGCGCGTTGTCCAGAGGCGCGGAGACAGCTACTTGGTCGAGATCGACGCACCCTGGGAACGCACAAGACGGGTGGTCACCTTGCGCGAGGACATGCTCGAGGCGGGCCCATTGATTGAAACTCCCGCGATGCGCGACCGGCGCATCGAGGAAGGATGGGCCGAACGGGGCTATGCCAAGGTGACCACGGCATCGGGTGACACAGCGTTTGTTGTCGCGCGCGTGGCGGAGCTGGCTCAACGCGCCCGCCGCGCTGGATTGGACGCGGAACCCCGTGAGCCGAACCGCATACCTCCCGAGGCGCTCTACGCGCTCGAGCTCCCGCCTGTGCCCGCCGCACCCGACGTGACCCAGGCGGCCGACACGTTTCCGGTGGCGCGCCGCGCCGCGCAGGGCGCTTTGGTGCTTCTGGCAGCTCTTCTCGCCGTCCTCATCGCAAAGATGACTTTGGTGGAAGAGCGGTAGC
>SLSB01000358.1 GCA_007130675.1 Candidatus Hydrogenedentota bacterium
CCACCGCGACCAAGCGCCAGGCCGCGCAATCCATCTGGACCAACGCCGTCCTGTCGCTCTTTGCATCCGTTATCTTTTTCGGACTGGGCGCGGCGTTGTTCGCGTTTTACCGCGCCAACCCCGGCAAACTCGATGCGACCATCACCACCGATCAGATCCTTCCGGTGTTCATCGCGCGCGAGATGCCCATTGGTCTGGCGGGCTTGATCGTGGCCGGGGTGTTTGCCGCGGCGCAGTCTACGGTGTCAACCAGCATGAACTCGACCGCTACCGCTGTCGTGACCGATTTTCTGCGGCCGTGCAACGCCTGTTCCACCGAGAAAGGCTATCTGCGCTGGGCACAGGCATTGACCTTCCTCTTCGGCGTCATCGGGACGCTGTTCGCTCTTTTGTTCATCAGCCCCGATATTCGCTCTCTGTTCGATTCGTTCATCATGCTGATCGGACTGTTCATGGGGGTGTTGGGCGGGTTGTTTGTGCTTGGGGTCATGACACGCCGGGCCAACGGGCCGGGCGCGCTCACCGGCGCGGTCATGGGAGCCCTCGTGATGGTTTCGCTGTGGCAATGGACGCCCGTCGCCGGCTATCTCTATACCTTTTGCGGCATCACCGCGTGCTTTGTCATCGGGTACGCCGCCAGCTTTCTCTTCCCCCGCGATGACCACAACATAGACGATCTCACCATCAGCGCGCTGTGGAAAAAACCCCGCCAACGTGTGTAATGTCCGGTCCCGCGCTTCGCGGCATGCGGGACGCTCCATAACATCTCGTTGTCATGGATGTCCCTATTTATTCCATCTATTAATGCATAAGATTGTGCTGTTCGAGTCCAGGTTAGAACCCGCTTTTGCGCGTCTTTTTCATTTTGCAATTGTAGCTGGCACATGTTAGCTTGGCGTCCATCGGTGGTGCCATGGTGGTGCCACCGGAGTCGTTGCCAGGAGTTGAAGAAAGTAAAGGATAGTAGAGTATGAACAGAAGAGATTTTCTCGCAATGCTGGGAACGACAGCGCTGGGCGCGATGATGCCGGCGATGGCCGCTGAGCCCAGACGGCCGAACATACTTTTACTAATGGTCGACGACCTCGTGCCCGCCTTGAATACCTACGGCATGGATTACGCCATCAGTCCCAACATTGACAAGCTGGCCGCACGTTCCGCTGTCTTTCAACGTGCCTATTGTTCGGTTCCGGTGTGCGGTGCATCCCGCGCATCCCTGCTGACTGGCCTGCATCCAACTCCAAACCGCTTCACTTCTTTTGATAGCAGGGCGGATAAAGATGTTCCGGGGATTGTGTCAGTTCCAGAGATGTTCAAGAAAAACGGTTACGAAACGATCTCCCTCGGCAAAGTTTTTCACAACAGAGATGATCATGGCACAGCAGCTTGGAGCCGAACGCCCTATCGCGGAGATGGGTCTACTCGTCCTGGTTCGATGCTTGATCCGGATTCGGAAAACTGGATCGGGGGCACCCGAAACCGCGGCCCCTTCTATGAGATCGCAGATGTTGATGATTGGCAGTATTGGGACGGTCAGGTCGCGAAGCGAGCGATCGGAGTACTTGATAGCCTTAATGGATCGGACAATCCCTTCTTTCTGTCTGTCGGTTTTATTCGTCCACACCTTCCTTTCTATGCCCCGCGCAAATATTGGGACCTCTATGACAGGGATGAAATCCCGACTGCTCCTTTTCGGCAAAGACCCGAGGGGGCGCCAGGGAGTCTTCGAGGGAGTGAAGAGATACGCTTTTATGGAGATAGAGACGTAGAATACAACTCGGAGGAATTTCATCAAATCGCCCGGCACGGCTACCTTGCCTGTGTCAGTTACGTCGACGCTTTGATCGGACATGTGATGGAGGCGTTGGAGCGCAATGGATTTGCCGACAATACGGTCATTTTGCTGATCGGAGACCACGGGTTTCACCTTGGTGAGCACAACTTCTGGGGCAAGCACACGCTGCTTCACGGGGCCTTGCATACGCCGTTGATGATCACTCGCCCCGGCCAGGAGCCCATAGACATATACACGCCGGTTTCTTTGTTGGATGTCGCGCCTACGCTGCTTGATCTCGCTTCTCTTGAAAAACCCGATTATTTCCATGGCCACTCACTGGTGAAATCCCTTAATGGCAAGTTGGATGACTTGGAGGGGATCACTTATAGCCGCTGGAGAAACGGAGATGCGGTTGTGAGCAGTCGCTGGATTTATGCCGAATACGACAATGGGGAGGCCATGCTGCTGGATATGGAGAATGACCCGCTGGCGACTCGCAATGCCATCGACCACGATGATAACGTCGATACCGTTGCCTCGCTGAAGGAGCGTTTGAACAGATTCCGTGCACAAGCCAAGGTGTTGCCCTGAGGTATATATGTTTCCCTATGCATAAATTGGGACATCCATGACAGGCAGTTGTCGAGAATTGGGGACAGTGGAACTGTTGAAAAACCCTTCCGCGTCCCGAAGATTTGGCAATCGCTCGTGCATGTCCCGAGTCCTTCTCGGTTCGGTGGTGCCCCGAAGGGGCTATCTAGAATAGCCTGGGGCAGAGCGAAGCGTCGCCCCAGGAAAACGGCCCCATATGCGGAAGCCCTGAAGGGGCGTCCTGGACCCAACAAAGACGCATTCTCACATCTTCTTTCTGGCTCGCCCTTTCAGGGCTCGGCCCTGTGGGGTGTGTTTCCCCGGGGCGCCGGCACTCGTGACCGCGCGCCTTGCCCCGGGCTATCTCAGGTCGCCCCTGACGGGGCTGCAATCAAAAACTGAATTTCTGGCGTTGGCACCGGTTTTTCAACAGCTCCTCTGTCCCCGTTTCACCCTACCAACGACCGAATACCATTCCCACACCTCCCATATGTCCCACACCGCCCATTCTCCTCCTCACAAAACCTCCCCACTAATCGTGCAGTCGCTCATCGCTTATTCCCTATGCGCGTTGGGCGCGCCCGCCGGCCCTGCGCGACTTCGGCCTTCGCCCGCCTTGTGAAGAGCGCGGGCGATGGAGTACACTGCGGGAGGTCTTGAGGGGCCGAAGCCGTGCAGCCCAAAGGGTCGCACCTGGGGGTTGCAACAGCGCCTGGTCCGTGCATGGGGAAGCATAAATAAGGAGATGGTGCGGCCATGTCAAACGAAGAACACGCTGGCGTCGTATCCGCTCTCGACAAGCTGTACGAGTTCGACCGCGAGCCCGTTTCAGACGAGAAACTTCAACCCGGCAAACGTTTTGCGGGATTGTTCGCGGGCGAGCATGTCGCAGGCACCGAGTTCGTCATCGGCGCCTTGTTTGTAAGCTGGGGGGCAAGTCCTTTCGACGTTTTTGTCGGGTTGGTCATCGGCAATTTGCTTGCCGTGCTGACGTGGACGTTTCTGTGCGCACCGATTGCCACGCAGACGCGCCTGACCCTGTACTGGTATCTGCGCAAGATCGCCGGGCCCGCCACAACAGCGGTCTACAACGTGCTGAATGCTGTCTTGTTCTGCATTCTCGCGGGATGCATGATTACGGTGTCAGCCTCGGCGGTGCGCATTCCCTTCAATATCCCGCCGCAGACCAACTGGTATCCCGAAAGTGCGGGTTTCGTGCTGGTGGTGCTCATTGTCGGCACGGTGGTAACTACCCTGGCAATTCTCGGATTCAAGCGCGTGGCGCAATTCGGTTCGGTCTGTTCGCCGTGGATGTTCCTCATGTTTATGGGCGGGGCCGTGGCAATGCTGCCGGTGCTGGCGATGCAGGCAGGTCTCGAGAGCATCTCGAACTGGAGCCAGTTCTGGGAGATCGCCCACGCCTTTGTCTGGACAGGCTCGACCCCCGAGGGCGACCCGGGCCTATCGTTCTGGCATATCACGGCCTTCGCGTGGATATGCAATCTCGCCATGCACGGCGGGCTTTCCGATATGGCCCTGTTTCGTTACGCCAAGCACTGGTCGTATGGGCTGTATTCGGCGTTCGGCATGTTCTTCGGGCATTATCTCGCCTGGATTTTCGCGGGCATCATGGGGGCAGCGACAGCGCGCCTGTTGCAGGTCAGCATGTTCGATCTGGACGCCGGCGGCGTGGCCTGGCAGGCCCTGGGCGTAACGGGTATTATCGCCGTAGTCATCGCGGGATGGACCACCTCGAACCCGACGCTGTATCGCGCTGGCCTGGCATTTCAAGGAGTGACCCCGGGTTGGCCGCGGTGGCTGGTAACACTGTTCACCGGTGTCGCCACCACCATCATCGCTTGCTTTCCGTTCGTATTCACCAGGCTGCTGGATTTTGTGGGCCTGTACGGCCTTCTACTCGTCCCGGTCGGAGCCATTGTCTTCGTCGAACACTGGATATTCCCGCGCATCGGCTTTACCCGCTACTGGGTATCGCGCAAGAAACTGTTCGTAAGCTGGCCCGCCCTGCTCAGTTGGGGCATTTCGATCGCCGTGGCGCTTCTGCTGCAACAAACCGGAACCTTGCATCTGTTCTTCCTGTTCATCCCGGTATGGTTCTTGACCGCGATTCTCTACACCATCCTTGCCGCCCTGTGCGGCGCCCGCGAACAGCTGCCCGAAGACGATGACATAAAAACCGCCGGTATGGTCGACACAAGCGCGCCAACGGAAGCCAAAGAAGCGACTCCCGAGCAACCCAGGCAAGCCGACATCGTGCTGTGGTCGGCGCGCGCGGTGGCCATCGTGTCGCTGCTCGTCTGCCTCCTTCTGCCGTTCTGGGTGTATATGCAAGGCGCAGGCGCCTACGAAACAAGCATTACCGTCATGCACAAAATTCTGATCTGGCCCACCCTGGCGTATTTCCTCAGCGGCACGGTCTGGGCCATCCGCCGCGACAGGCAGAAGAGCGGAGACGCTATAGGAACCTGAGACGCGGTCTGTCCGGCGCCGCCGGGCAGCCAAGCCCTGCAGAAAACGAAGTCCGGGAAACAGGAGATGGCACGTGAATGCTGGAGTCGCGACGATTGACATCACGCCTGACCGGCCCATTTGCATGGCCGGATACGCCGCACGCCCGAGCCACTCGCAGGGTACCTACCACAAACTGTGCGCAAAGGCGCTGTATGTCGAGGACGGCAATGAGCGCGCGGTGTTGCTCGCCACCGACGTGATTGGGTTTGATCACGCTACCTGCGATCTCGTGAAAACCGGGCTCGGCAACGCCATGGACCTCGCGCCGAAAGACATCATGCTGACGGCAACGCACACGCACACCGGTCCCGAGATGCGCATCGAGGGGCACAAATACATCGACGAGTTCGACCACGAGTATGCCCTTGAACTGGTCGGCAAATGCGTCGAAGCGGCTGTGCAGGCTGCCAAGACGCCCGAACCGGTGACTCTCCGCTTCGGCTCGGTATCCTGCACACTCGGAGTCAACCGCAGGCTGCCTACTCCCAACGGCATTGCCATGCGGCCGAATCCCCACGGTCTGACCGACCCCGATGCCAGCGTAGCCTCGTTTGACCGCGCGGACGGCTCGCCGCTCGCCATTCTGATGCTGTACGCGTGCCACCCGACCACGCTCGGAGGATATCTCATCGGCGGCGACTACCCGGGCTTCGCCCAAGACTATGTTGAAGAAGCGTTTCCGGGCACCACGGCCATGTTCATTCTGGGTTGTGCCGGCGATCAGAAGGTCCGCCACGTCGATGGAAAGGGCGGGTTTCGAAGCGGTCCGTATGAGGTAGCCCGCTCTCTAGGCCACGAGTTGGGCCGCGCCGTGCTGCTGGCCTTGGGCGGCGCCACCGAGCCCGTCTCAGGCGCGCTGAGAACACGCATGACGGAAATCGAGCTGCCATTCCAGGGGCCTCCTGAACGCGAAGAGGCCGCCCGAATGGCCGAGCATAGCGACAGGCACTTGGCTGCGTGGGGCAAAAAGATGCTCGAAATGCTCGATACCGGGGCCGAGTTTCCTACTGGACGTCCCTTCACCATCCAGACGTTCGAGTTTGGCGAGCTCGCCCTGCCCGCTATGGCGGGCGAAGTGTGCGTGGGCTATGCGCTGCGTCTCAAGGAAGAGCTGGCGCCCCGCCCCGTCATGATTGCGGCCTACGCAAACGGCATGATCGGCTACATCCC
>SLSB01000010.1 GCA_007130675.1 Candidatus Hydrogenedentota bacterium
GAAGACCTCGGTGAACGTGGTTCTTCCAAACGCCTGATTCAGTGCGCCCACGAGCGAGGCGGTGAGAACGTCCCCTTCGCCTGCATAACCGAGACCGCGCGCCATGGCCTTCGAGGCTTCGAGAAAGGGAACCGTGGCCAGCGGTTCATCGCCGGATTGAAACTCGAGAAAATTCATGCTGAAGGCCGAGAATCCGCCTTCATCGAGCCGTTTTCTCAGGGCCAGCCCCGCGCGTACGGATCTGCGGTGCACCTCCTCGGGCACTTCGATGGTGAACCGCTCGCGGTCCCGTTCGAGTTCGGCCGCGATGGCGTCGTCGGAGACGGCAGCGGCGTCGGCGGCCAAATCCTTGACTCTGATCTCCTCGGGATCAATCCCCAGCATCCATTCCATGACAGTTTCAGGGGGCGCGAAATCACCCATGCCTTCGAAGGATGGCCCGATGCGGAGGGCGCGGGTAGTTCTGAGGCATTTGGCGGCCAATGCCGCGCGGGCCATGCCGGCCGCCCGGTCGAGCATCTCGGCGTTGTCGATATGGCCGGCCACAATCTCGAAATGCTTGCCTTTTCGGCGCAACACCGAGGCCAGGTCCTGCACACCGTGGATGCCGTGATTGAACATGATGCGCTCGGGCGACACGCCTTGGCCGAAATCCGCGTCCATGGTGGTATCGAGCATGAGAATCGGGAGTTGGGTCGCGGCGAGAATATCGGCAGACTCGAGGGACGGCGAGTACGCGAGATGCACGGTGACGACCAGCGCCACCTCCTCGCGCTCGAACTTCGCAACCGCCGCGGCGAACTCGTCTTTGACACGGCAGATATCCGCGACAGAGGTATCAAGTCCGCGGGCACGGAATTGCGCGGCGATGGTGTCGAGGAATGGCGGGAACGCCTCGCGAAGCTCGGGCTTTACATCGTCATAGAGTTTCAGATACAGCGGCAAGATGCCGATAAGCGGCTGTTTCATGGTCCGCACCTCCTGTTCATTCTTCGATGCTTCGGGTTTCTTGGTATTGAATACCCATTTGGCGCAGGGCGTTGCAATCGGCTTCGCCGGGCCTTCGCACGGCGGCGGTCGGCGCGCAGGCAATGCGGGGTGAAAACGCATAGAGTGCCCCGCGCGCCGCGGCAAGCGCCTCGCCGGTCTGCCGCCGCACGGGGACGCCCGGATACAGCGCCGCGATCATCCGGCAGAAGTAGCTGCCTTTGCTTGCGCCTCCGCCGAGTACAATCGCGTCGGCGTGTTTCTTCGCGATGGGCGTTTCGAGGGCTTCCGCCAGCTCGAAGACCATGCCCGCCACAACGGCACGAATGACGTCGGCGCGCCACCCCGGATAAGGATTGGGCGGTATGCCGGACACATCCGGTGCGACGCTAGCGGCAAAGGCATCCTCGGAGGGTATGAGGCGCTTCTGGAAGATTTCGGCGGCCTTTTCGAGCGCTTTGTTGTGATTAGAATCGAGAAATGTTTGCAGTATGAAATCCCACGCGGCATTGCCGGTTTTGAGGGGCAAGACCACCAATTGTCCGCCATTCAACACGGATCTCAGCACAAGTTGCCGGGGCGAATCTATGTGCGGACTGTCGGGACGCGTGTAGTTGCACACCCACGCGGTCCCGAGCGAGCAATGCACGGGACGCGGCGAAATGCCCACCGCCGAGAGGTAACCCGCTTCCTGATCGATATAGGGCCCGGCCATGGGCAGCCCCGCGGGAAGCCGAAACCGTTTGGCCGCAGCCTTCGAGAGCGGGGCGGTCTCGTGGCCATCGCGCAGAGTGGCCACCAGCGAGAGGGGCAGGTCAACGACGTCGAACGCGGCGGCATCGAGGCATTTGGTTGCGGCGTTGTACGAGCCCACCTGGATGGCGTTTCCGGGATCTTGCCGCCAAATGCCGGTCAACCGGTGGAAGATCCACTCACCCGCACCGGCATGGATGTTGAAATCGTGAAACAGCGCGGGAGCGCGCTCGCGCAGCCACACCAGGCGGGCCAGACCGTGTGGAATGCCGTCGCGCAAAGTGAATTCGCGCCAGAACTCAGGCGTGGTGCGCTCCGCGATGACGCCGGCGCAGGCTTGCGCGCGTGTATCATTCCACAAGATCATGGGCGTCAGAGGGGCGCCCGTTTTTCGGTCCGCCATGATACTGCTGCCGCCCTGCGCGGCGAGGCCGATTCCCGCCAGGGCATCCCAGCGGTCCCCGAGCGCTTCGCGCACGGACTTCACGGCTCGACCGAGGGCGTTGTCAAGCCCGCGGACATTCTGCTCTCTGCCGCCGCCAACGGACTGTTGGAGGGGAAGCCTCCGCGAGACATGGGCCAACACGTTACCTGTTGCGCTGTCGACTGCACACGCTTTCAGAACCGTCGTGCCGGCATCGACGCCGAGAAACACGTCGTTGCGGCCGGCTCGTTTTCTACGCGGGCTTTGCATAGGTCACCGCCTTCACGGATTTCTTGAGCCACCGCCGCGTGTTTGCCGCCATCTCTTTTCCCGTGATGACACGGCCGATTTCGCGCCACGATGCAAAACGGACAAAGGCGGGCCGCGCGAACTTGGTATGGTCGGCCACCAGTACCGTTTCTCCCGCACTGGCGATCATGGCTTGCGATACCCGGGCGACATCGACGTCGGTGGTAAACACACCTTCGCGATCGGCGCCGTCGGCCCCGATGAACGCGATATCAACGTGGAACTGTTTCAGGTTTTCCTCCGTCAGCCAGCCGTAGAGATCGGGGCTGCCCGCACGCACCGCTCCGCCGGCCAGCAGCAGCGAAATATTCGGCCTCCCATAAAGCGCCGAGGCGATTGCAAGCGAGGACGTGAGTACCGTCAGCTCCGGTACACCCGCGAGCGCCTTGGCGGCCTCGAGCGTGGTGGTGCCCGTATCCAGCGTGATGGTCATACCGGGATGCACGAGCGCCGCGGCCTCGCAGGCGATTGCCCTCTTCTCTTCCGCGTGGCGCTGCCCCTTTTCACGAAATGCGAACTCGATGATGCCCGCGCGGGACAGCATCGCGCCGCCATGGGTCCGTGTGAGTTCACCTTTGGCCTCGAGTTCCGTGAGATCTCGGCGAATGGTCATCACACTAACCTGGAAGTGCTCGGCCAACGCTTGCACAGAGTCTTCACCGCTTGCGGCGAGGCGCTCGAGAATTCTGGCGTGACGGCTCTTCATGGCATCAACGATTGCCTGCCGCGACCGCATCGAGCGCGGCATCCATGCGGTCAACCACCATGTCAACTACATCCGCTCCGGCGATGATCGGCAGTTTGGTCAGGGCACATGGCGGACAGCCTTCTTTATACGTCTGGACGCTGATATCGAGGCCGCGGTTGTTGAGCATCTTGGCAAAACGCTTCGACAGGTCTACATCGTCGAAGAAGACCCCTGAAAGATGGCGCTGCCCGGCGATCGCGGTCACAACGGTCTTATGGCGTGCGGCCAAATCATGCAGGCGCTCTTCATAATACGTGCCCACGGCCTGAATCTGCTCGCGATTGGCCTCGACCCAGCGCATGCTTACCAGATAGGCCAGAGAGGCCAGTTCTTCCTGACCGTTGGTGACCAGGGCGCCGAATTGGGGCAGGGTGTCCATCGCGGCGCTAAACAACACGCGCGAGGCAGGGTATTCTCCACCCGGAAACCCCTTCCCCACGACCACAAAGGTAGGCTTCAAGCCATATTCGCGGTAAAGGTACAGTTCGGGACTCCACACGCACGATTGAATCTCGTCGCAGACCGTCGGGACGTCGTGCTTGCGGCAGAGGGCGTAGGCGCGCCGGATGAAACGCTCGGATACACGGTGGGCAGCATAATTCATCAGAATAAGCTCGTGGAAAAAACCCGCGATCTTGTGGGGGGGCTTGTCCCAACGCGCGAACACCTTCTCGAGGTCGTCCATATTGTTCGGGCGCACGGCGCGGACGACGAACGCGCCGGCCTCGTCGAGCGTGCGGGCCATTTCCGGCCACATGCCGCGCATGACCTGCGTCAGGAGGGTTGTTCCGTGGTAGTTGGCGGCGAGTCCGCCGCCGTCGTCACCCAGAACAACAAGAACCGGCGTGCGATTGGCATATTTGGGCGACGGCGCGCCGGGTTGGCTCTGGTAAAACCGCGCGAGAATCATCTTCAGCGCGGCTTCCGCGGCCAGGCTCCCCGTCTCGAGGTTCAGCACACGGTTCAGGACACTCAACGACTTCGATCGCAGCGTCTTGGCCAGGGCGGTCGTGTCGCCGGGCTCGATGCCGGCGGCGGTACGGACCATCTCCTCCTCGAGGATGCGTGTGATATGACCGCGGGTGTTGTTGTGGGTGGCGTTCGGGATGCCGACCGCCTGGGCCTGGCGAATGAGCGCATAGCCGGGGAATCCGTGGCCCAGGGGAGCGTGGTAATGCTCGCTCTTGGACGTCAAATACAAACGGCCGTTTTCGCCCAGCCGGTAGTAGCCCAGCGCGCTCAACGGAGCCTGCCCGTGGTCGGAATGGCTCGAGAATTCCGCACTCGTGGCCCCCGAGGCGGTTGTGTTCACCGGATCCGCGCATGCTGTCCCCACGCGCGGCAGCATCGATGCAAGCTGCCGCTGAAACGCGGGGGGAAAGAAGGACACCTTGCGGGCGGCTTCGCGGCGAAGATGGGCGAGCGCCCCGCCGGACAGAAACGCCCGCGCCCGGCACACGGCCTCGATATGGTCTTTTCCCGCAATATCTTGCAGACTCAGCGACGGCGATGCGAAACGTGTGGTGGATGTGCGCGGCACAGAAGACTCCCTTGAAGACCCGCGGCCCCAGCGACGCGGAATGTTCGTTTTTGCGCGAAATTGTTCTTAATGGTAGCCCGCACCGCTTGGTGTGTCAAGGTGCCCGGGAGCATCGCGGCCCGCCGACCAGTTCACGGCGTCATTCTACCGGCGAAGTCCGCGTAATCTGCGGGTCTTGTCCGGCAGGAACGCGCCGAGCGCGCGGAACAGCAGCATGAATGAACGTGGCCAGAAACGCTTCATGGTCTTCTGTTGTCAGGGAAATGCCTTTCCCATTGCGCGCATCGTTTCGATACACCTGGTGTCACTTAACGGTACACATCGGATCCCATCCATGCGCCACGGCCGGATGCCTGCACCGACAAGCCCTTGAAGCGATTGGTGTTGTTTCGTTTGGCACATATTGTGCGGGCGTCATGTCTTTAAAGGACCATTGCTGGGACACGATCAGACACCGTGAGCCCGGCTTGGCACATAGCAGGAAAGGAGAAAGACATGTTGTACTATGCAGTAGTGTTTCTGGTAATCGCTCTGGTCGCTGCCCTCTTGGGTTTCGGCGGTATCGCCGGGGCAGCGGCGGGGATAGCCCAGATTCTGTTTTTTGTCTTCGTAGTTCTGTTCCTAATCTCGCTCGTGGCGGGATTATTCCAGAGAGGTGCGCCAAGGCCCCCCGTATGAAGAACAAAACCCCCTACGCATGGGCAGGTTTTCTAAACCTTGCGCGAATGCCATAGCGGATAAGACTTCGAGCGGAATGTTGGAGACAGAAGAGAGGATTACCCTGTGAAAGAACGGCAGAGCTGAGGCACGGCCCTTGGCCTGCCAGAACGGCGCGACGAAAGGATGAGAAAAATGGTTACGTGGAAACTGCTTAGTCTTGTGCTGATGGCTGGCCTCTGCTACGGAGGCATGGCCTTTGCAGAGGACAAGACCGTTGGTGATTCGGTTGATGAGGTGATACTGAAGACGCGCATCGAGACGACCTATGCGCTCAATGACTCGCTAAGGGCGAGGGACATTTCAACTGAAGTGGACGGAAGCACCGTGACGTTGACAGGCACGGTGCCGGGCCGTGTGGAGAAGGACTTGGCGAAAGAGCTGGCCCTTGCGTATGACGGCGTGGACCGAGTAGTCAACAATTTGGAGATCGACCCGGAAGCAGCTCCCGAGGAACCTCCCGAGTGGCGACAGGACCTTGATGATGTCGTTGCCAATGCCAACATCAGGCGGCGGCTCGCCTCTCATGCAGGCATTAAGGCGCTGACCCTCGATGTCAACGTCGAGGGGA
>SLSB01000110.1 GCA_007130675.1 Candidatus Hydrogenedentota bacterium
GGTAGATCCAGCCTTCGCTGGGCGTGCCGGGACGGCCTGCGGCCAGCGATGAATAGGCAAATTCGCCCTCATCGGCGCGCCGCTTAAGCGGCCAGGTCTGGCCGCCATCAAAGCTGGCCCACACGGTTCCGCGGCGGCGGCCTTCGGGCGATTCGATGTTGCTGAACACCAGGATGTCGCGTCCGGCCACCGGCAAACGTTCGAGCCCGGCCATCAACCCATAGTCGCGGTGTTGTGCGCCGTCGGGCAGCACTTCAGCCACCGACGCTTCACCCCAGGTTTCGCCGCCGTCTTCGCTCCACGCGACCCAGCGTCTACGCGCTTCGACGCCCTCGGGGGCCCAGTGCCGCCGCGAGTTGTAGTAGATGCGCCCGTCCGAGAGTTCGGCGAGGGTGCCTTCGCCGGTGCCTGTCTCGGGAAACGGGGCGCTGGGATACCATGTTTCGCCGCCGTCATCGCTGTAAATGGCGTTGTTGTAGCCGCGCTCGTCGTCTTCCCCGCGTTGGTAGACCCGGGAGGGCCGCATCAAGCGCCCCGCATGTTCGCCATGGCGCAGCGTGATGCCCGCTTCGCACATGTGCATCGCCGCCACATAGCCATTCTCATCGGGATGAATGACCGCCTCGACTTCCTCCCAGGTGCGGCCATCATCCTGACTACGGAAGACTTTCAACGGTCCCATCGTTGTTTGCGGTTCACGGGGCGGGTGGGCGGCATCCACAAACACAAAAATGGCCCCGCTGCGTTCATCGACAGTCACTCCGCCGCCGTGGAAACCGGGCTGCGCCACGGTTATGACGGGGCCAAATGTCGCGCCGCCGTCTTCGCTGCGGCGGACGATGTAGCTGTAATCCTCGCCGCGGCCGCCCCAGGTCACCAGCACCGTGCCCGCCGTAGTCACCACGACGTTCGGGAAACGCTGGCCCGTGAACACATCCTGCACCTCGAATATGGGTTCGCCCAGAAATGGGGCGAGATCCCCTTCGGCGGGCAGGTCCGCCGCCGTCATGGGGGCGGCCGCCCATGCCGCGCCCGCCGTCCAAAAGACGGCAACAGCAAGACCGAATCCAGCACAGTGCAGCCTTGTCATCGCGAATTCCTTTCCAAGAGTTGCGGGTTCACCCGCGGTTGCCCCCAAGTTATCACCTCATGGTCCAAGCGTTCTCTTCCGGTGCAAGAAAGACTTGTTTTCCCATAGACGCAGTATAGCGAATGCAGACGAGTGGGAAAAGGCCAGTCGGGGGCAAGGATGCTCTGTGCACACGGCGCCTTCAGCTTCTCATCTTGCGTTCTCTCATCGACAGAGGCACGATGAGCACAGCGCATTGGGCTTTGCGGCTGATCTTCTCGGTGACGTTGCCAAAGAGCACTTTGCCCAGCGAGCTGCGGCCGTGACGGCCCATGACGATCAGGTCCGCGTTCTTCTCTTCGGCAAACTCGAGGATGGCTTCGGAATCTTTGCCCACGCGGATGGCAACTTCGATCGTCACGGACTCTGGGGTGCGCGAGAGATAGCTTTTGGCAATGCGTTCGTCGATGTCGTGCTTGGCCTTTTGATCAACGTTGTCGACTTCGTAGATATAGGTCTTCCAGAATTGGGCCTCGGGCTCGGGAATGACGTGCAGCAGGTAGAGGATACTGCCGGGCCGCCGGACGGCCGCATCGAGCGCGTAATCGAAGGCAAACTCGGCGTTCTCGGAAAAATCCGTGCAGAACAGGATGCGCTCGTATGCGCCGGTATCGCGAAAGGTCTCGGACATGGCACTCACACCTCATGTTTAGCGGTGTTGTTTACCGCATAAATTCGGGCAGAAACAGGCAGATCCTCGGGAACGCGAGCAGAAGCGCGGCCGCGAGAATGAGCGTGGCCAAGAACGGAAGCGCGCCCTTAAACACCGTTTGCAATGGAATGTCGCGCTCGATGCCGCTGACCACGTACGCGTTCACGCCCACCGGAGGCGAGATAACCCCCATCTGCGTAACCACAACGATCATGACGCCGAACCAGATCGGGTCGTAGCCGAGTTCGGTGATTACCGGGAAGAAGATAGGCGTGGTGAGCAATAGCAGCGCCAGGGCGTCAATGAAGCAGCCGCCGATAAGATAGAACAGGATGATCAGGCTCATGACGATAAAGGCGGGCAGGGGCAGTTCGGCCAGGGTGGAGGCCAGCGCGAACGGGATGCGCGTGATCGCGAGGAACCTGCCGAAAATCACCGCGCCCGCCACAATAATCATCACCATGCACGAGGTGCGCAGCGTCTCGATGATCGACCGCACGAACATCTTCCAGGTCAGTTGACGGCGCACCAGCGCGACAACGAGCGTGCCAGCTACTCCGACGGCCGCGGCCTCGGTTGGCGTAAAGTATCCCGCGAACATTCCGCCGATCACGAGCGCAAACAGTATCAGTGTTTCGGACACGCCGCCGAGTGATCTGAACCGTTGGCCCCACGAGGCGCGCGGGCTGGCCGGGCCCAGATGCGGCCGCCATTTGCAATGCAGGTATATTGTGAGGCAGAACAGTCCGCCGATGAGAAAGCCCGGCAGGACACCCGCCAGAAACAGCGCCCCGATAGACTGCTCGGTCATGATCGCGTAGACAATAAAGACCACACTGGGGGGGATGAGCATGCCCAGGCTGCCGCCGGCGGCCACGGCTCCGCTGCCGAGTTCCATGTCGTAGTTGTAGCGGCGCATTTCGGGCAATGCCACCGCGGCCATCGTGGCGGCTGTCGCGGGGCCGGACCCGCAGATCGCCCCGAATCCCATGCAGGCCGCCACCGTCGCCATGGCGAGGCCGCCTGGAAGCGCCCCCAGCCAGACATATGCGGCGTTGAACAGCCGCCGGCTGATGCCGCCATGAAACGCAATCTGGCCCATGAGCACGAATAGCGGAATCACCGTGAGGCTATATGACGAAAACGTGCCGTGGAGGTCGCTGGCGGCCATGCTCAGCGCTGCCTCGGGCGAGCGCACGATAGCGAAACCGACGGTTCCAACGGCTGCCATGGCGAACGCCACGGGCATGCTGCATGCCAAAAGCGCCAGCAATGCCAGACAACCGAGTATTCCCACCTGAATCTCGGTCATGGTTTGATCATCTCGCGGTTGGGGTGCAGCATGTTATGGAAGATGACCAGCGTGACGACTCCGCACGAAAAAGAGAGTACGTATAGCGACCAGAACATGGGCACTTGCAACGTGGGCGTAACCTCGCCGCTGCGGTACATCGAGGCGCCATGCAGCGCGCATTGACGGGCCAGAAGCACAAACAGCGTCATGCCCAAGAGGCGCGAGAAGGTGTCCACGACGATGCGTCCGCGACGCGAGAGTTTGTGGAAAAAGTATTCGATCGACACGTGTCCCTTCACGGCCGTGGTGTACGGAAGGGCACACGCAATACCGATCGCCCCCGCAATGATCACGATATCCAACGCTCCCGGCAAGGGTGAGCCGAGTTTGCGCAAGACCACATCCAGGCACGTGGTCATGGCCATGACGCACACGGCCATTCCCGCAAGATAGGCCATGCCCATGACCAGCGTGCGCACGCAGGTGAGATACCCTGCGTACAGCGTTTTCAGACGGGATTTCATGCGTTCGAATACCCTTGTCGCAACGCGCGGCGGTTATTGCCCGGATGCCGCCAGCTTCTCCTGCAAGTCCGCGAGAAATGCTTCGCCCGGCAGACCTCTTGCGGCCATATTGGCAACATACTCGTCGAGAATGGGTTCGACGCGCTTCCGCCAGCGGGCCTGCTCGGCTTCATCGAGCGAGATGGTCTGTTTGCCAAGACTCTCGACAAATTCGCGGCCCTCGTCATCCGCCACATCCCACGCCTCGCCATGCTTGGCGATCCATTCTTCGCTTACCTCGGTGAAGATCTGCTGGATGTCGGCAGGAAGCCGGTCCCAAGCCGCCTTGTTCATGGTTACGAACATGGCGGTGGTGTATCCAACACATGAACTGTCGATCACATAGTCAATGACCTCGCCCTGCTTCCAACCCTTGAGCGTCTCGATCGGGCACAGGGTCGCGTCGGCAACCCCTCTCTGGAGGGCCTCGTAGGTCTCCGGCTGGCTCATGCCGACCGGTGCGCCTCCCAGACTCTCGACCACCTTCGACGAGAGTCCCGTCGCCCGGATTCTCAGTCCCGCCACGTCCTCGAGGGTGCGGACCGGCCTTTTCGACGCCAGAATGCCGGGACCGTGCGCATGGATGTAAAGCAGATGCGTGTCGGCCACTTCGTCTGGCTGGTACTTGCGCACCATTTCGTTGGCCAATCGCGTCGCCGTCGCGCCATCCGGGTAGCCCAGCGGCAGATCCAGGCCCTCGAGCAACGGGAAACGGCCTCGGGTGTAAGCAAAACAACTCATGCCGATATCCGAAATGCCGCTCACTACGCCCTCGTAGACCTGTGCGGCAGGCGTCAGTGTTCCTCCGGCGTGTATGGTAATCTGGACGCGGCCGTCCGAGCGTTCCTCGATTTCCCGTGCCCAGGCTTCGGCTGTTGTGCATTGAATATGTGTGGGCGGGAAGAAGATGCTGTACGAGAGTCTGATCGAATCATCGCTTCCCCCGCAACCGGGTACCACGGCCGCCATATACGCTACCACTCCAAGACAGACAATACCCCGCAGGATTCGGTTGTCACACATGGCCTTTTCCTTTCTGCTGCCCGCTCGGGCAAAACGACTCCCTTTGTCAGGAACCTCCGCCCGGCAGTACTTGCGCGTCTTCGCCCGAAAAAGCAAGGGCGAGACACCTTTACCCCCTTGCACCTCCGAGGTTGTCGGATGGCCGGCCCATTATGCCGTATTTCGCGCGAAAATGCACCCGCCGAGTGGTTTGCAGCCTCAGCGACTTGGAGTAATCCGACAAGGTCTTTGGCATCTGCAACGCAGGGTGCGCGCACAACCAGCAAGAACCGGGCTCGCGTGGTTGCGTGGTTGGGCCCTGGTCTTGTGAGCGTTATGGGAGGCGAAGGGTCTTCAGATATGAAGGTTGGGAAGGGATTGCAGACGACTGGAAGATGTGCCTTCGTCTACGCGCTCAGGCAAGGGAAACTTGCGCGGGGTTGCCTGGGAGCCATCGTGTTTCACGGCCATGGGACGTATAGGTCGCGTAAGCCCCATAAGTCGTTTCGAGGGGTTACCGTAGAAAAGCGAGTCACAGGAGTGCGTTCAAATGCCGCATCTTCTCTGCGTGCATATGTTTTGTGGAAGCTGGGCTTAAAGGCTCTGGCGGCGGGGTTCACTACGATGCGCCTGGCCGCGGGCTCAGCCTTTACCGTGGCCCGGAGCCAACTTATTGTAGAATAAGCGCATCGAAACACCAGAAAACGAACTCGGTGTCTGACCATGTCAGGGCCAATAGGCGTGAACAGACCGTCGGCTATGCGTGGGATAACGACTCATGCACAGGCTTTGGCAGCAAGGCAACGGGTCCTCGAGGAGGAAGAGAATGCGGCAGGTCTCGCGAAGGCAGTTTATGGGTGCGGTTGGTGCGTTGACGACTCGGGGACTCTTCTCGCGCGCTTTTGCGCACGACGCCATCGAATCGAAGCCGTTTGACTTGATTGTCGTGGGCATCGGGAGCGGGGGATTCGGCGCGGCCTGTGCCGCCGCGCGTCAAGGTCTCGATGTGCTGTGTATCGAGAAAGCCGATCAGATCGGCGGGAATGCCGTTGTCTCGGGTGTCACGATGTGGGAGCCCGGCGTGGGTGGGACAGGGCTGCCCTTCGAGATCTATAGCCGATTGAGGGCCGTGCCCTGGGCGACAGCCATATACTCGTTCGGCCGTCACTTCTCGTGGGATGGGCGTGAAGCCTTTCCCGGAGGCGAGCATGTGCCTGACCTTACGCGCACCTACGCGGACACGCTCCGCAGACACCGCGGCGACGGGCAGCCGTCCGACGAGGCCTTCCGGAGAGAACATTGGCACGGTGTCATCTTCGAACCTGCGGAATATGAAAAGGTTCTGCGCGGAATGCTCGAGGAGACCGGCCGCGTGACCCTGCTTACCGGTACATCGTTTCA
>SLSB01000245.1 GCA_007130675.1 Candidatus Hydrogenedentota bacterium
CAAAGGCGAAGAAAAGCCCATCCGCCACCACGGGCGAACCCTGCGTAATCCCGGCCATCTCCGCGCCCGCGGCATCAAGCTCCACCAGACGCACGATCTCGATGGGCACATCCTCTTCTTGGGCAGTCACGCTGACACGTTGGATGACATAGTTTGAATCGTCACGCAACTCGGCTTCCCACTGCATGGTCACTGCGCCGCAGGGAGATGCCAGCGCCAATGTAACACGCATGCCGGGAGAGCGCTCGGCCAGCCGCCGGGCATCGGCTTGCCCCTCAATGCTCTCGGTTTGAGGCGGCTGGGTCATGGTGCATTCCGAAGCACGGATAACCTCACCGTTTGTGAGGGCGAGCGCAAAGACCTCGCCATTCCCAGCGGGTGGTTCTGGGGCAGGCGGGTTCGTGCCGAAAGCGGCCAGGCGCAGCCGGTCTCCCGCGACACTCCACCGGGCATCGAGCACCTCGTTTGCCAGAGTAATGGTGTGCTCGGACACGATTGCCGATGCGGGACCCGGCGCGTCGCCCGGATACTCCAACCCCGACGCCACACCTCCCCACACCAACATGCACGCCCCTATCAACCGTACAGAGTTCATCATCACGCCCTCCCGAGCTCACGCTTGCCATGATAAACCACCGCGAGACACGCGGCGAAGCCAAAGCTCTGACGTGCAACAATATACCCGCCGCGGCTCAAGAGTACATCCGTTCGATCCGCTATTCCTTGTCTATGAACGGCACGACACTGCGCACAAACCGGACGGTCGGCTCCGGTTCGGGAGGCACGAATTCGATGCCGAGCTCATCCAGCAGCGAACCCTCGGCGAGGCGGAGGTCCACGAACGCCTTTTCGAGATTGATAACAGCCTGAACCTCCTGACTCTGCGCGGCCGTCAGGTCGTCTTGAATGTCCAGCACCATATAGCTCGATGTAAGCCCCAGTTCGAGGCGCTTTTCTTCGGCAGCCACGTTGACCTCCTGCAGGGTGCGCGACTGCCTGCTGCTTTCGACCAGCGTCTGATTGGTCTCGATGGCCGTCAGGGCCGTGCGTACCGTAAGCATGATGTCTTGCCGGGTCTTCTCGAGTTGCCTCTCGGCTTCGCTCTCCTCGATGCGCGACCGCTGAAACTGCCCCCGCGCGGTGCGGTTGCCTATTGGCACCGAACCCTGAATGTTTACCGAATACGAGTCGTCACGACGTTCCCGGATGCCCGTGAATACGTCGTCCTTATCAGGACCGCGGCCCCCTTGGAATACAGTCCCGCCCACATCCAACTGAGGCAGAAGATCGTTTCTCGCGACGGCTTTGTTGATTTGGGCATTCTCGATTGCGAGTTGCCCGGATTGCAGCTCGGGCCGCATCTCGAGCGCCCGCGCCATACTGGTATCGACGTCGATATCCACCGGGTCGGGGTATGGCCGGTCGACAGGGATGATCCGGCGTTCCTGAAGCAGCTCGCCCGGCCGCACATTGAGCAGTGTGCGCAACCGGTTCGTGGCATCGGAAACCGCGCCCATGGCCGTGATCACATCGCTTTGCCGTGCGGCGAGGCCGGCGCGTGCCTGCACCACGTCAATCGCGGCGCCGGTGCCGATCTCGAGACGTTTTTCGTTCAGCGCCAGCAGCCGCTCGGCATTGGTCATGCTGCTTTGACGCACCCGGCGTTCTTCAGTCGCGCCCACCAGATCCCAGTATGCCTTGATCACCTCCGCCAAGGACGACATGACCTGCAGCTTCAACTGATACTCGGCCGCTTCTTCGCTATTCTGCGCCATGCGCACGCGGGCCAGGTTGACCCTCCTGCCACGCCCGCGCAACAGCGGCTGCGTGAGCGAAACCGTCAGACCGCCGCTCCATTCTTCGATAAAGAAGTTAAACGTGTTCTCTTCGCGCTCGACCAGCAGCGAAAGATCGTATTGCGTGCCCCACGGCAGCCTTCCGCCAATGCCTGCTTGGCCCCGCGTGCGGTAATCTTCGATCGAGGTAATGCCGCCGAAGACCACCGTCTGCGACGAAGCCTGCTGCTGGCTGCGGGTGTACATGATGCTTCCCGTACCCCTTGGGTCAAACTCGCCTCGCGCCGCCATGATGTCCGCAGCCGACTTCATCGGACTCAATGACATAATCTGAATATCCAGATTCGAATCAAGCGCCCGGCGAATGCATTCCTCGAGAGTCAGGGGAATCTCATCGCGCGGCGCCCTCGCCTCGAGTCTTTGATAGAACGGCTCAAGCTCGATGGCATCCAGATCGATCCGCTGCTCGAGCGACGGCGGGGAATAGTCGTCGGCCTCGCGCACCGCCGGCGGCGCGGGCGCCAGTTCGCTGGGCTCCTCCTCGGCAACATCTTCCTCGGGCACGGGTTCCGGCGTCGGCGCCTGCGCCAACCGCACGGGTTCTCCCGCCTCTGCGGCGGACTCCAAAGTCTCGAACGGGTCTGAATCGTCCATCAGGGGTTCCGGCTCAAAAATCCCATACCGTGCTTCAACCTCGTTCATACGGGATAATTCCGCACGGTCAAGATTCGATTTTTCCGCCGGTATCATATCGGCTCCAGCCAAACCAGCGGCGACAGCCGCCAACACCACTCCCCCAAACACAAGACGCAGGCTGTTCATCGGATTCCCCTCTGAATCGTTCATAGTGTGTCAAGAATGGGCCACACCCCTATGGAGATAGGACGCGCCCGGCAAACTGCGGGTTTCACACCACGCGACACTCCCCGGCGCGAAAAACCTTCCGCAACACGGTCTTTCCGCAGGTCTGAGTGTAATCGACCCCCGCGGATACAGTCAATCGGCCGGCACCGACATCCCGACACCGACATCGAGCCCCAAGCCTCAAGAGACTTCAGATGGTGGCGTAGCTGCGGCCGGGAGAGAGCGATTATGCCCCTCGCCTCCCGTGCCTCGAAAACGGCGACTGTACCAAGCGGGCGAGTTATCGAGCGACACGGGATTGTCCCCGTTTTCGCTTCGCCACGTTGCGCAGATCGGCATGTATGGGGTACGATTCAGGATAGTGGGGGTCACAGCACGTGAACGCAGCGTACTTTCGGCGGGAACACACGTGTGTCCGCCGTGGTGACAAAGAGGATGGCCGTGCGATGCATCTGGCGAGGGAGGTATCTGTAACTCGTTTTCTTAGTGGTGCTTACGGCTAAAGTTTTCCGGCTGCGGGTTTCGTGGCCGGGGGATATTGAGGGGGACATGATGCGGGTGGAGAAAGCATACGACCACCGCCGTATGGGCGTCTTGTTCGGCAAGCAGGGTCTTGTCGGAAAACCCCTAAGATGCCCATTCCGTGCGTCTCGGATTGGCAAAGGCGGGCAGCGCGCATGAATTGTGAGTTCTGTGGCGTCCGCAGCTCGGTCGGATTCTGTGCCGAGTGCAAGAAACTGCTGTGCGAAGACTGTGCCGACACGTGCTCGAATTGTAGCGGTCTGACCTGCCACGAACATGTGCGCGAGACCGCGTACCGCCGGTTGTGCGCCGCGTGCATGCTCGAACGCAACGCGCATTTCACTGGGACCATCGATGAAATGCAGCGCTATGCCTACGAAATGGCCAACCAGACCGATGGAAGAATAGGATCGTTTTTCGAGCGCCTTATCGACGTGCTCGAGGAGGTGCGCCACCGCGACCGTTCCCTTCAGGAAGCCCAGGCCGAACTCGATGATCGCATTGCCCGCCGCACCCATGCGCTCGAGCGCCAAGTCTGCGAGCTGCGGCGTCAGTTGCAGGAGAAAGACGCCGCCTACCGCAATGCCCTCGCCATGAAGGAGGCCGCGAGCCTGGCGGTCCGGGCCAAAAGCGAGTTTCTGGCCAACACCAGCCACGAAATCCGCACGCCCATGAACGGCGTGATCGCCATGACGAACCTGCTGCTCGATACCGACCTGACACCCAGCCAGCGGCGCTATGTCGAAACGGTCCAGCGGTCGGGCCGGGCGTTGCTCTCGCTGGTGGGCGATATCCTCGATTATTCGCGTCTCGAGGCAGGGCGGCTGACCATTACGCCCATCCCCTTCGATCTCGAGGTGACCATCACCGATGTGGTCGAGCTGCTGGCCTCGCGGGCCGAAGAGAAGGGCCTGGCGCTGATCATGCGCTATGCCCCCAACGCACCCCGGCGGCTGATCGGCGACGCGGGCCGGGTCCGCCAGATTCTCACCAACCTGATTGCCAACGCCATCAAGTTCACCCATGAAGGCCATGTGCTGGTCAACACCGAGTGCCTTGGACTGGATGAAGAACGGGCGATCCTGCGCATCGCAGTCGAAGACACGGGCATCGGCATTCCGGAATCGCGCCTCAACGATATCTTCCGGCAGTTTGTGCAGGGCAACACCATCACCTACCAGCAGTATGGTGGAACGGGCCTCGGGTTGCCCATTACGCACAAGCTGGCCCTCATGATGGGCGGGCGCATCGGCGTGAAAAGCAAAGAGGGCGAAGGGTCGCGCTTCCGCGTGACCCTGCCGTTTGCCCTGGACCACGAAGCCGCGCTGGCCCCCGGCATCGAAAACACCGATCTCGGCAGGGTGCGCGTGCTCATCGCAGACCCCAGCCAGGTCAATCAGCATATTCTCCACGAGCAGATCGGCAGTTGGGGCATGACGGGCGAGACCGTGACCGCCTGCGAAGACGCGCTGGCCGAATTGCGCACGATGAAGCGCGAAGGCGACCCCTTTCTGATGGTCCTCGCCACGCACCAGCCCGGACAGCTTGACGCCATCGAACTGGGCGAGGCCATCAAGGCCGACCCGGACATTCAAGACGCCGTGTTGATCATGATGTCGCGCACGGGGCAGCGGGGCGATGCCGCCCGTGCCGCCGCCGCGGGCTTCGCCGCGTATTTGACCGGCATTTTGCGCAGCGCCGAGCTGCTCGACGTGTTGCGCGCGGTCTGGGCGGCCCACACAACCGGTCAGCGGACCTCCCTCATCACGCGCCACACTATCGCCGAAGCCCGCGAAAAGGGCACCGCAAAGGAAGCACACCCCAAGCCGTACATCAACGCAAAAATTCTGGTGGTCGACGACGAACCGGTCAACCAGGAAGTTGCCGTCGAGGTGCTCAAGACACTCGGGTGCCAGGTGGTCGTGGCCGCCAATGGCCGCGAAGGCGTCGAAATGTACCGCGAAGGCCAGTTCGATGCCGTGCTGATGGATTGCGAGATGCCGGTGATGGACGGCTACCAAGCGGCCCGCGCCATCCGCGAGAGCGAAGGACAAACCGGCCGCGTGCCCATCTTTGCCATGACAGGCCATGCCTCCGACCTCGAAAAGGAAAAATCCATCGCCGCCGGTATGGACGGCCACATCGTGAAACCAGTCGAACCCAGAATGTTGATGGATATGCTCATGCGCTGGCTGCACAAACAGCCTGCCGGAATGCCGGAAGAGGGCGCATTGCCAGACGATGCTCTTGAACCCGCACCCGATGACCCGCCGGCCCATGACAAACCGCCCGTGGACGACCCCAGCGTGTTCGACAAATCGCAGGCCATCGAGGTTACCGGCGGAAGCGCCCGCATTCTCAAGCGCGTGACCGGCGTCTTTCTCGAAACCATGCCCAAGCAAGTCGAAGAACTCGCCGATGCCCTTGCCGAAGGACAGCGCGAGGTCGTCCAGCGCAAAGCCCATGCCCTCAAGAGCGCCGCGGCATCGCTGGGCGGTGTCCGCGTGAATGAGCTTGCCCTCGCGATCGAGACGGCGGCCAAGGAAGACCGTCTCGCCGAAGCTCAGGAACTGTACGGCAAAGAACTGCTCACCGAGTTCGCCCGCCTGAAAAAGACCCTCGAGGAGATTGACTGGGACGCGGAAACCGTTGCGTTAACCTGAGTCCGCGATGCGCGGCGTACGAGGCTTCGCGGCCGACGCCTTCCCCTCGTCATCCCCCATAAGCGCTAACTTAACCTTGAAAACAGCCCGTTTGGGCTGCAGATCAAAATGGATGAATTCATGATTCCGTTGGCGCTGCAATGACCCCGCTATGGCGATGCATGTTGTCAGAACTGTTCTTGTAC
>SLSB01000291.1 GCA_007130675.1 Candidatus Hydrogenedentota bacterium
CGGCGGTCCGGCAACACCGTGACCCGCGTGCGCCGCTCGGGCACGAGATACGTAGCCGCCACACGCCGCAGGTCTTCCGCCGTAACCCGCCCGACGATATCCATTTCGCGGTTCACGTGCGCGGGGTCACCGTGCAGGATGGCCGCTTCGCCAAATTTCCATGCGCGCCGCTCGACCGAGAGACCCTCGGAGACGGCCTCGCGCTGAAATTGAAGTTTTACCTTGTCGAGTTCCTCTTGAGTTGGGCCCTCCTGCTGAAATTCAGCAATGTGGCGGTCGAAAGCGCGAAAGACCGCCCTGCCCGGCCTGCTGAATGGGTTGAGTTTCCCGAGATAGTAGCGAACGGGGTGCAACGCCCCGACAAATCCCGCGACACCATCCTGCTCGAGGCTGAAATCCTGCGTGAGCAGCATCACACAGAGGTTCCGGTCGTCCACGATGTCGCGGTAGAGACGGCTGTCTTCCCCTTGAGCGAGTAACCACAAGACCATGCGCAGCGGCAATGCATCGGGATGGCTCGCCGGAACGCCTCGGTACACATAGCCCGCAAGCGGCACGGGGCCCAGGCGTTCGCGCAGCACCAGCGTGTGCTCGCCGGTTTGTGCGGGTTCCGTTACGTCCACCCGGGGCGGTTCGGGAGCCTCGGGAATCCAGCCGAAATGCCGCTCGGCCGCCGTCAGCGCTTCCTCGTGGGTCACTGCCCCGGCGATCACCAGCGTCGCGTTGTTGGGGACGTAAAAGAGGTCCCAGAACCGGCGGGCATCCTCGAGCGAGGCGGCCCGCAGGGAGGCGAGCTTTCCGATGGGCAGCCAGCGGTAGGGATGATGCCGAAAAATTGCGGGCATGACGCGCTCGGGCAGCGTGCCGTAGGGCGCATTCAGGTTGGCCGTACGGCGTTCCTCCTTAACGATGCTGCGCTCGGTTTCGAAAGCGGCCTCACGGATGTCGAGAAAAGCCATGCGCTCGGCCTCGAGCCAGAGCACAAGCTCGAGGTGTTCCGCGGGAACGGTGTTGACATAGGCGGTGTGATCGAAATAGGTGAATGCGTTGCAGTCGCCGCCCACGGCGTGAATCAGCGCGCCGTGCTGGTAATCCTCGACCGCCTGGCTGCCGCGAAACATCAAATGCTCGACGAGATGGGCAAGCCCCTGGCGATTCTCGGGTTCGTCTTTCGACCCCGCGTGATACCACACCTGCACCGCCACCTGCGGATTTGAAAAATCTTCGTGCGTGACCACGGTCAAGCTGTTGGCGAGACGCGTTTGAACGAGGTTCCACGCCGGTCCCTCTCCTGCGCTGCTCGGGCAGAGCAAAAGGCAAACCAGCCCCATCAGCAGCGGAAAAAGAACGGTTCTTTTGAAACAGGTCCTCATCGTGTCAGCATTGCCGGATGTTCCGTGGGTTGGTTCAATGCAGCCCACCTGATTGGCGGCATTGCTCTCACGTCACCACGCCGGAAAGGTAATCATCAACCGAGAATTCACCCAAGTCCTCGAGCACCAGATCGGCCATAGAGACGTCCTGGACGGGCCGGTCGGGCCTCGATAAGGCAACGCAATGCATGCCCGCGGCTTTGGCTGCTTGAACGCCGACTCTCGAGTCCTCGAACACCAAGCACCGGCCGGCGTCGGTCTCGAGGCGTTCTGCCGCCATCAGAAAACACGTCGGGGCGGGTTTGCCCGGCTCGAAATCGGCCGCGGACAAGTAAAAACGGATGTCCTGCCCAACATTCATCAGGTCGATGCCATGAGAGACTGCACTCTCGTGCGACCCCGAGACGATACATACCGGATACTCGCGCGCAAGCTGAAGCAGCAGCTCGATCGAGCTGTGAATGCGGATATCGCGCGTGTGCTGCAATTTCGCGAAGATTCCATCCACGGCCGACACAAACTGCTCATAACCGAGCCCGAAACCTGGGAACCGGCCGCGCAGCTCGGGGTAGATGTCGCACCACGAAATGCCGTAGACGATTTCGATGGCCTCCTCGCGCGAGAGGCGAATCCCGAAATCCTCCAGGCACTTCCCGACCGATTCGACCCAGAGAATTTCCGAGTCCAGCAGCGTCCCATCCATATCGAAAATGTATGCGTCAATCATTGAAAATCGTGTTCCCTGTCAGAATCTTCCCAAGGCGGCGCATACGGCACGACCCTACCGCCGTCATCCCGCCTGTGCGCCCAACATGATAGTAGACCCCGCCCAACGGTGCAAGGCGAGCACGAACCACTGGAATTCAGGCAGAATGGCTCAAACCACACGCACGTCCTCGACGATTCCGCACGGGCGGACGAATTGTGTCTGCGTTGCCGCCCGCTCGTGTGGTATGCTTAGGCAGTTCGGTGGGGACCGGCGCAGGAGAACCATGGGGAGGAGAATGAAAGGTACGATCCATGAAAATGGACGCCAATGTCCGCGTAGGTAAACTCGTTGACCAATACCCCTTCTTGCTCGAGACCTTGACCGCATACTCGGACAAATTCTCGATGCTAAGCAATCCACTGATGCGCAAGACCATCGGCCAGTTCGCGACCCTTGGGAAAGCCGCGCAGATGGGCGGCGTGGCGCTCGCTGACCTGCTGGACACGCTGGCCGCGGCGATTCGCGAGAACACCGGCGAGTCTGTCGAAGTTGATGCCACTGCCGTCGCAACCTCTTCAGCGCCCGACCTGGACCCCGCCCGCCTTGAAAAGCTCAAGACCATCATCAAGGGGCTTCACCAAGGCAAGGGCGTCGATGAGGTTAAGCAAGAATTCGCCGAGTTGATTCAGAACGTGGGTCCCGGTGAAATCGCGGCCATGGAGCAGCAGCTCGTCGCAGAGGGTTTGCCGCCGGACGAAATCAAGCGCTTGTGCGATGTGCATGTGGCCGTGTTCCGGCAGTCACTTGATCAGGCAGCGCCGCTGGATGCTCCGCCCGGGCACCCGGTGCACACGTTCCGCAAGGAGAACGCGGCTCTCGGCGAGGTGGTGGCGATTATCCGCCAGCTTCTCAGCGAACAGGAGAAGGCCTCCGCGGATGTGTTGGCCGGCGAGTTTGCGCGGCTCGCCGAAATTGAGAAACACTATCTGCGCAAGGAAAACCAGCTCTTTCCGCACATGGAGAAGTACGGGGTTACCGCGCCCCCGCAGGTGATGTGGGCTATTCATGACGATATACGGGCGCAGTTAAAGCAGATTCGCGCCGCGCTGCCCGAGAGCGGTATCGGTGGTATTCGCGCGCAGGCCGACGAACTTCTGACGGCCATCGAAGACATGATCTACAAGGAAGAGAACATCCTCTTCCCGATGTGCATGCAGCTTTTCGGGGCGCAGGACTGGGCGGAGGTCTACCGGGGCGAAGCGGACCTCGGCTACGCGCTGGTCGAGCCCGAACTGGGCTGGCTGCCGCCCGAGACCGCGGCGGAAGGCGCTTCTTCGGACCGGCCCGCAGGTATGAAGGCCCTGCCGCTCGATACCGGTCTGCTTACCCTCGAGCAGGTCAACCTGATGCTTACCCACCTGCCCGTGGACCTTTCGTTCGTGGACGAACACGACACCGTGCGGTATTACTCGGAAGGTCCCGAGCGGGTCTTTCCGCGAAGTCCGGGCGTGATTGGCCGGGAAGTGCATAATTGCCACCCTCCGAAGAGTCTTGACATGGTGAACCGTATTCTCGAATCGTTTCGCGCGGGAACCAAAGACGTGGCGGAATTCTGGTTAGAAATGGAAGGCAAGTTCATCCACGTCCGGTATTATGCGCTGCGCAGCGTCAATGGCGAATACAAGGGGTGTCTCGAGGTCTCGCAGGATGTCACAGCCATCCGCGCCCTCGAAGGCCAAAAACGGCTGCTCGACTGGGAATAGCGGCGAGCGCCGCACCCACTAAAACATTTCGCGGCCTTTAACGGCAATGCGGTTCATGGCACGGCTGAGGGCGGCTTCGGCCCGATGGATATCGGTGTCTTCGTCGGGCTTGCGCAGGCGTTCCTCGGCCCGCACCAAGGCGGCCTTGGCCCGTTCTTCATCGAGTTCCTCTTCGCTTTCAGCGGTTGCGGCCAGCACAACCACCCGATTATCGAGCACTTCGACAAAGCCGCCGTTAATGGCAAAGAACTTGGCTTCGCCGTCGGCGTCCCACGCGGCGAGCACGCCCATGCCGAGGGTCGCCAGCAATGGGGTATGGCCCGGAAGCACCGTAAACACGCCCTCGCCGCCGGGCACGGCCACTTCTGCCGCCTCGAATTGCACAGGCTCGCGCTCGGGTGCGCTTATCTCGACCTGAATGTTCGAGACGATGTTCTCGTCATCCGTCACGGTTAGACTGCCCCCATCTTCTTCGCGCGGTCCACGGCATCCTCGATCGCGCCGCAATACATAAACGCGTTTTCGGGAAGCTTGTCGTGCTCGCCGGCCAATACCTCGGCGAAGCTGCGAATCGTATCATTCAACCCCACATATTTGCCGGGCATCCCCGTAAACTGCTCTGCAACGAAGTTGGGCTGCGACAGGAACCGTTGGATGCGTCGTGCGCGATTCACGGTGATCTTGTCTTCTTCAGACAACTCATCCATACCGAGAATGGCGATGATGTCTTGAAGGTCTTTGTAGCGCTGGAGGATCTCCTGCACGCCGCGGGCCACCCGGTAGTGTTCTTCCCCGAGCACGCGCGGGTCGAGAATACGGCTGGTCGAATCCAGCGGGTCGACCGCCGGATAGATGCCCAGCTCGACGATCTGGCGCGACAGCACCGTCGTGGCGTCGAGGTGCGCGAAAGTGGTGGCCGGGGCGGGGTCGGTCAAGTCGTCGGCGGGCACATAGATGGCCTGCACGGAGGTGATCGAGCCGCGTTTGGTCGAGGTGATGCGCTCCTGCAGTTCGCCCATCTCGGTAGCGAGTGTAGGCTGGTAGCCGACCGCGCTGGGCATGCGGCCAAGCAGTGCCGACACCTCGGAGCCCGCCTGTGTGAACCGGAAAATGTTGTCGATGAAGAGCAGAACGTCCTGCCCGCCCTGATCGCGGAAATACTCGGAAACGGTCAGGCCGCTAAGGGCAACACGCGCGCGCGCACCGGGCGGCTCGGTCATCTGGCCGTATATCAGCGCGGTCTTGTCGAGCACGCCCGACTCGGTCATCTCGAGCCAGAGGTCGTTGCCTTCGCGCGTGCGTTCCCCCACGCCGGCAAACACCGAATAGCCGCCGTGCTTGGTCGCCACGTTATGGATCAACTCCATGATCAGCACAGTCTTGCCAACGCCTGCGCCGCCGAACAGCCCCGTCTTACCGCCGCGGGAATACGGTGCGAGCAGGTCGATGACCTTGATGCCCGTCTCGAACACCTCGGTCTGTGTTTGCAAGTCTTCAAACTCGGGGGCCGTTCGGTGGATGGGCCAGCGTTCGGCAGACTCGATAGGCCCGCGCTCGTCCACGGCTTCGCCGACTACGTTCATAATCCGCCCGAGGGTGCTGTCGCCCACCGGTACGGTGATGAAGTTGCCGGTGTCGAAGACCGTCGCCCCACGCACCAAGCCATCCGTCGAGTCCATGGCAATAGTGCGCACGGAGCTTTCGCCCAAGTGCTGCGCCACCTCGAGAACAAGCGGCTTGGCATCCGAGCGCTCGATGGCCAGCGCGTTGTAAATCGGCGGCAACTGTCCCGGTTCGAACTTCACGTCCACCACCGGGCCGATTACCTGGGTAACTTTTCCTTCGTTCATCAGTGCCTCCGTAGTCCGACAATCTCGATTACAGCGCTTCCGCTCCGCCCACGATATCGATCATCTCCGTGGTGATGGTGCTCTGGCGGGCGCGGTTGTAATGCAGCGTCAACCGTTCAATCACGTCGCCCGCATTATTGGTTGCCGCGTCCATCGCGGTCATGCGTGCGCCGTATTCACTGGCCGCCGCCTCAAACAAGATACGATGCATCTGCATTTGAAGATGGTGTTTGAGCAATGCATCGAGCATCGCTTCAGCCGGCGGCTCATACAGATAATCCACCACCAGCGCGCCGGGATCGTCCTCGGCCTCGAATGGCAAAAGCCGCTCGAG
>SLSB01000187.1 GCA_007130675.1 Candidatus Hydrogenedentota bacterium
GCACTCGCCACGGCAAGAACCAACAGTGGCAGCGAATGTGGCGAAATATCTGCGGTCCAGCCCGCTGACCTCGGCACCCCTGAAGGCCGCAGGTCCCAAGTCATGGCAGAATATGCGGCACTGACCAAAGCCGATACCGTAGCCGGAAACGCGAGCGGCTGTTGTCCCTACCAAAGTGCAGGCAGCGCCTGCGGACCCGCGGTTACTGCCGAGGGCAGCGGGTGCGGTGCGGCCGCCCCCGTCTCGGGCGTGCATGCGGCCATTGCCGACATGAAGGCAGGCAAGTGTGCCCTGACGTCGGGACAGTACGGACCGGCTGTGACAGCCGCCGTCATGGCTGCCGTCTACGCGGTGGCGCAAGAAGAAGGTGCGGTGGCAGCGGTTGGCTGTGGAACCCCCGTCGCCGCTTTACCCGAGGGTGTCTGCCCGGCCTTGATGGCTAAACATGGGCAGTCATCTGAGACTGCTGCACGCGCGGCGGTCGAAGCCGTGCGCGCGATCAACGGCCAGGGATGCCCATACCTTGCCATCGAGGCCGTGCTTCCGGTGGCGTGTGGCGTCGTGGCCTGCGGAAGTGCCGAAGAATGCCTCGACAAACCCGCCGCATGCGCAAGCGCGGGCTGCGATCCCGCCGCATGCGAAATCGCCCTGACCGCGAGTTTGAGCCAGTAAACGACCATACGGTGAGCTGCATTTCGCGCTGTCGAGATGCAGCTCATCATTGCCAACAAGTGCGCGCGGGCGCCGTAGGCTGAATCCTGCTGGCGCCCGCGTGCGATCAGTTTTTAAACGCAGTCACTCGAACGCTTTTGGGGGGCCCAGCACCTCGAGCATCACAATACCGCGGCGCACGTCGTCCATGTTCTTGAACAGGGTCGGCAGCGGTTGTGCCGGCTGTTGCACACGCCTTCTGGCCCTGGGAGCTGCCGCGGCGCCTCGCTGTTGTATCTGCTGGGCTTGTTTTATCGCGGCAGCACGGCGCGCCTTGGCCTGCTGCAATTCTTTCTTGCGTTGCGCCATAACACGCTCGTGCTGCGCCTGCAGCGAGTGCCCCTGGCGTTGTCCGGCTTGGCGCGGCGTAGCTTGTTGGCGCTTGCGTTGAGGGGTCGGCGGAGGCGTCTCGCGCTGCGGTGCTGCGGCCCGCTGCATGGTCTGCTTCTGCTGGCGCTGCGCAGGGGCGGCGGTCCGAGGTTCGGCTTTTCGCACGGGGGGTGGTTCCCGCCGTGTTCCGGTGGCGGGTTCCTCCGGCGTGCCGAAGAGAAGACGCCGGGTGGCCTCGGGCAGATCCTCGGGGCGCACGGGTTTTCGTTCCTGCTTGCGCTCCTCTGTTCTGCGCTTCTCCTGATATTTGCCAATCGCGCTGGCTACGAGGATGATGATTACGACAATCAGATAGCCGATTTCACCCATGTCTGGACCTTTCGCCCCGAAGGGCTGTGTGCATCGAAAAAGCACGGGCCGCCGGGGCCGGGCTCGAGACCCCGCCCCGGCTCACCTGTCTACTCAAGTGGTTGTATCGTCTTGTTTGGTTTCCGTGCCGGAGATCGACTGCCGCATGTCGGTATCGGCCATAATGTTCTTCATGCGGTAGTAGTCCATAATGCCGAGATTGCCGGTCCGGAAGGCTTCCGCGATGGCCTTGGGCACTTCCGCCTCGGCCTGGACCACGCGGGCGCGCATCTCGACCACTTGGGCGCGCATTTCCTGCTCGCGGGCCTGGGCCATCGCGCGGCGTTCTTCCGCGCGCGCCTGGGCGATGTTCTTGTCGGCTTCGGCTTGCAGCGTCTGCAATTGCGCGCCGATGTTCTCGCCCACATCCACGTCGGCAATGTCGATAGACAGGATTTCGAAGGCCGTGCCCGCGTCCAGCCCGCGCTGGAGCACCACTTTCGAGATCATGTCGGGATTCTCGAGCACTTTCTTGTGCGACTCGGCCGAACCGATGGTGGTCACGATACCTTCACCCACGCGCGCGATGATGGTTTCCTCCGTCGCGCCGCCGATCAGGGTGTTGATGTTCGTGCGCACCGTTACGCGCGCCTTCGCCTTCAACTGAATCCCGTCCATGGCGACGGCAGCCACCGTCTGGAGTCCCTTGGTGGGATCCGGACAGTCAATCACCTTGGGTTTGACCGAGGTCTGCACGGCATCGAGCACATCGCGCCCCGCAAGGTCGATGGCGGTGGCTTTCTGAAAACTCAGGTCGATGTTGGCCTTGTTTGCTGCGATCAGCGCTTGCACTACGCGCACGATGTTTCCGCCCGCGAGATAGTGCGTCTCGAGTTCATCCGACGATAAACCCAGGCCCGCCTTCGCGGCCATGATGCGGCTGTCCACAATCACCGACGAATTCACCTTGCGCAGCCACATCCCGAGAAGACTCGGAACGCCCACGTGCGCCCCCGATGCCATCGCCCGGATCCATAACCCGATGAACTTGATGAACACCGCGAAGAAAATGATCGCGATAACACCCAAAAATACCGCGATCGCCCAAACTATCTGTCCTTGCATAATGCACCCCTTTTTGTTAGCCGGGAACCCGGCCTGACGCCTCGACTAAACCCGTTTCAACACGGAACCCGTAATAGGCATCATGCACCCGTCTCAGCCTCCGCCTGTTCCGTCCGTTCGACCACAATCCGATTGCCATGCACCTCGATGACGCGCACCAGCGCGCCGCGCTCGATGAACGCCCCTTCCGACACGGCCTGCACGCGTTCGCTGCCAAGCTCGACGGCGCCCACGGGGCGCAACGGCGCAACTACTTTGCCTGTCTTCCCGACCAGGTCGAGGTTGCCGGTCTCGTTGACCCAACCCTCCTCGGCTCTCTGGCTCCCGCCCAGAATCAACAATTTCCCGAAGGGCGAGCGCGGCAGCAAATACAGGCCCAGGAGCACGCTGGCAATGGTGCCCAGAAACTCGCCCATCAAAATAGGAAACCAGTACTCAGGATAATAATAACATCCCAGTGCGGCGCTGGCGATCACCGCAAGCACGCCCAGCGTACCGCAGATGCCTCCGGGGATCACAAACTCGACCGTGATGAGCGTCGCGCCTGCCACAAACAGTATGATGACCCACCAGATCATGGGTTGTCATCCTCATCCGTCACCTGCAACAGCGATATGAGCTGGTTGATCTCCACGCGGATTCCTTGAATGATCTTCATCTTGTCCGCGGGGTCTTTCGGGTCGTACTCGGGAATCTCCTCGAACGTCGCCATAAGTCCGTCGGCGTCATCAAACAGAGTCTTGGCCTCGGCAAACAGCTTGTTGAACCGCCGCGCGAAAGGAATGCAGCTATAATAGCCCGCGCCCACCTGCTGTATACTGCAGCTCTGTTCGTCCAGTTGCCGCAACATGTGGATGATTAAGTCCCTCTTATCCATGGGCTCCTCTTCTCCTCGGGCACTTCGTCCTCCTCCCGTGTTATTGGCTCGACCACATAGCGATTGCCTTCGGCCTGCACAATCACGATGGGCGTGCCTGGTCTGATAAACTCTCCCCGGCTCACCACCTGCATGCTCTTGTCGCCAAACCGGCCGCGACCGACCGGCCGCAGCATGGTCAACGCCTTGCCTTGCAAACCGATCGCGTCCTGCTCTTCCTGGTCGGTCTGGGCGACGTAGCCGGCGTCGGAGCGCTGTTCGCCCGCCAGCACCAACCGGCTATAGAGGGGGGTGTAGGGCAGCAACTTCCAGGTGAGCGGCACCATAATCAAAAACAGTGCCGTCGTCAGAGCCAGCGTGTACGCAGCGTCTTCGAGACGCTCATAGTCCCATGTGTATTGCGGCAGTTCCCAGCCGTTGAGAAGAAACGAAAACACAATCCCCGCCACGAGACACAGAATGCCCGTGACCCCCGCTATCCCGAACCCCGGGATGACGAATATCTCGAGCAATATCAAGCTCACCCCGAGAACGACCAGCGCGATGTCAATCCAGTCGGCGAGGCCCAGCACCGCCCGCGAACCAAAAAACAGGACCATACACGTGACCCCGATGATTCCCGGGATGCCGAATCCGGGGGTCCGGATCTCGAAATACAGCCCGCCCACGCCAAGGAGCAACAGGAGGCTGCTGACAGTCGGATTGGTCAGCCAGCGGAAAACGATCTCGGTCATTGTCATTTCGTATTCGAATCGCTGGTATTCGTACAAATCGTAAAATGCCAGCACGCGATCGAGATCATCAAAGATCCCTGGAATCACGCCGTAGGCCTTCGCTTCCGATGCTCTCAACGTCAACAGCTTGTCGCGTGCCACCACAAGTTTGCCCTCGGGCGGATAGTCTTCGAATACGTCGCCGGGCCCGAGGTATCTCTCGACTTCTCCCAGCGATGGGGCCACAGCCGGGGCCTCTTCTTCTATGTCCTCGTTTTCTTCCTCGTCGCCGGTGGTCCCGCGCACAAAATCTCTCGCAGCATCTTTCAGATCTTCGGGAAGAGGAACTTGTTCCTCGACGGCCTCGAGCAGCCCCTCGAGCGTGTCCTGTCTCCGGCTGGCGCCGTTGCGTGAGTCAGTGTCCACGGCCCTCACGAGCACTTTGTCACCGATCTTAAAAGCCCGCAGCTCGATATCCTTGTCGACCATGGCCATGGCAATATCGGGATTGTGCCCGTTGGCTTCGGCCAGCCCCGCGAACTTGGCCCGCAGGAACGATACCGTCTTTTCGCCGCCGGGCATGGGGCCCTGCGGAGTAAGCAACACAGGTTCCGCGGCCCCCATGGTCGCGCCCGGAGACATGACGATATGCTCACACGCATACGCCAGCAGCGCGCCGGCCGACGTTGCGCCGAACCCTTCGGTCACATACGCGATTGTGGGACAAAATCTTCCCGCTTGCTGAAGGGATTTGGTGATCTCGATAGCGGAATCAACGCGCCCGCCGGGGCTTTCGATGATGAATATGGCCGCTTCGGCTCCATCAGCATATTGCACGACGCGCTCGACGAAAACGGCCATCGCTTCGTCCACTTCCCCGTCGAGCCGGCACATGATAATGTAGCGGTGGTCCAAGTCGTTCTCAGGAGGAGCCTCCTCCTGCGCGACGGCAAGGGAATACAGGACTACTACGGCCAGAGCCACCGCAATCCTTTTTGCCATTATCGAGCCACCCTTTCGTCAGCTAATGCATTTTGCGCACCGCACCGCGCCGAGGCGAGCGTGCGGCCTTTACTCTCTACTACACTCTGCAGCAAAGATTTATTCTATGCGCTTAGCCCGTGCTATTCAATGATTATTTGAGCGGGAACGGTGTTCTTCTGTGCTTGGGTGCGTCGCGGCCTCGATATTAACCGCAATATCTCACCGACTCAGGCACGCCTGAGTTGGTGAGATATGCGCAGACTTGGGTTGCGAAAAAGGGACCTGCTTTTTCTGCAACAGAGTGTTCTGGGACATTTCACAGCACCCTACGACATCTAAGGTTCACAATCCATTCAGGCAAAACCGTTTGCGTAAGATTTGGATGCCCGCCAGTTGAAAGCGGTGAAATATCCGGGTTAACCCACCAATGCCAACCCGATCTCGTCGTTGAGCTCGAAACCGAGCCAGGTAGGCCGGACCCGGCCATCGCGTCTTTCGATAAGGCCGCGCGCAAGCAATGGCTCGAGGACCGGCCCAAAATCCGCGAACAGATCCCGGCCGAACCGCGCCGCGTATTCTGCCAGACCCAGCCCCTCGCGCAACCGAAAGTGCTGAATCAGTGTTTCGAGCGCCACTTCGCGCTCGGACAAACAAAGCGACTCACTCTTGCGGCCCGGCTCGCGGATGTACGTGTTTGGCGATTCCTCGTTCATGGAGCGCACCCCGGCCACAAACGAATACGCGCCCGGTCCGAACCCCGCGTATTCCTCATTTCGCCAGTAATGAAGATTATGGCGGCATTCGCGTCCGGGAATCGCGAAATTCGAGATTTCGTAACGGGTGTGGCTGGGCAGAAGCTCCTGGCTCGCCCGGAAGCACGCCAGTGCAACGTCGTCGTCAATCGCCTCGTCTGCCCGCGCCCCGAA
>SLSB01000397.1 GCA_007130675.1 Candidatus Hydrogenedentota bacterium
CGTGATGTATGCGATGCGGGCAAGGGTTCGCACCGGTAAGACGGGATTGATCAACCGTGTTACCGACAGGGCGACCGGAGCGCCGTCGGGAACGGTGAGACGGCATAACACCGCGCATACGAGCCCTCCGATGCCGGCCATGGCGAAACATATGCGGAAGCCCGTCAGCCCCCAGGCGCCGATCACGTTCCCGACCACGATAGGAGTGACGCCCAGCGCGATCGAGGTGAAGATAATCCATGCGTTGGTGTACCCCACAAGCCCCGCGCTTCTTATGAAGGTCAGATTGGCGCGGTTGGCGGCAACATTGAACGCGGCGACAAACACAGCCGCCACGCCAAAAACAGGCAGTACAGCCCAGCGGGACCAGTCGGCATCCGGTACAAGCGCCAGAAAGAGCAGGGCCGCAAGCGAAGAACCCGTGAGTGTCTTAAACATCGCCTGGGCGCTACCGCTATGATCGGCGAAGCGACCCCATGCGCGAATGGTCATGAGAATACCGAGGCTCCCCGCCGAGGTGATCGCCATGATGTATCCTGAAGACAGCCCGAGCATATCGCGCATGTAAAGCACTGCCGAGGCCGTATACCAGGCGAGGCAGGAAAAGCTCAACGCCGAAACAATTAGAAAGCGCACGTATGGGAGGTCAGACAGGGCGCGGAAATACGAGGCAAACGTCTCTGGGCGGCCCGTCTCAGCGCACGCACCCTTCCCGCCGGGGATCCGCACGATGTAAGCGAGGCTGATTAAGCCCGCCACGATACCGAGCGCGTAGATTGACAAGTAACGCCCCAGGCTGTGTGATTCCAGCAGAATGATCGCCTGGATACTCAATACTGCAACCGAGACCAGATGGGACACCATCGTCTCGACGCTGAAATACAGTCCGCGTTGATTGGGCGGCACGAGCTCATGAAGCCATGGCCACCATCCTCCGGCGCCGATGGCACGCGCAATGCAGAACCCGAGTGTTGTGCCGAACAAGACGTACCATGCGGCACGGGGGCCCCAGGCATTAAACACCCATGGAATCAGAAACACGCCGCAGATAATGACATTGCGGGTAAGCCACGCGGTAAACATGAGCCGTTTCGAGCCCACGCGACTGATAATGTGCACCGTGCCAAGCACAAGGATCATGGACAACGGCATGAGCGACAGAAGGGCGCCGACCCAGGAGGGCGGCATATCGATGCGGCGCGCGAGTAAGACAAGCATGGGGCCCAGCACGCACTGCCATCCAATGACGTTGAACACCACAAACGCAAGGAAAGAGCGGGGGGCTCTGTCCAGTTCGTGGATCGCTTGCACAAGCGGGATGCGATACCACAGAGACGAATGAGTCGTTGTTGATGCATTCATGATAAGAGGTCACGTACGCGACACTATGACACGAGAGCCGCTCGGGTCAGGCCCGTGTTAGGAGTCACTTTGGACGTATTCAGCACAAACCGCATCGACAGCTGTTCGAGCGGGAACGCTGCCTCGAACTCCACCGGCACCAGAACACCCTCGATGCGTAGATATTCCGGCCATTCCACCCGCACCAGGACATGCCCGTGCCTGTCGAGCAGTTCACTTCTCCGCAAGACCCAGTCCGGCCCCTCGAGCGTTATCCGCCGAAAAAAGCCAAACCGCTTGTTTATCAACAAGGTCAGGCGCTTGTGGTCTCCGATCAAGTCTTTCTCTACAACCCTGATGGTGCGCGCGGCGATCTCTTCCCAGTCCTCGGGGCGCAACAATTCTTGCGCAATCGAATCCGCGGGAATCTCCGCGATCAGTTTGGCCAGCTCGGGGCTGATCTCAGGAATCTCGACATCGAGTGCCCCTTCGACGGCAATCAATCGAAACGCCTGCCCCGCAAGACCGGTCGGGTCGAAGCCGCGCACGACTACGTCGTTCGGCGCGTGGTAAAGAAGCGTCACGTTGAATCTGCGTCTGCCTACCAGTTCGCGCGACGAAACAATGCACGTGCCTTGAGCCCGCAAATCATGCAGATTATCCTGCTCGCGCGCAACTTCAGCAATGATATGCACGATCTCCGGGTCAAGACGATCCCCCGCCCGCCACAGGTCGCGGGTAGGTCCGTGCGCACAGCCCCCGCATACCAACAGAAGGAACAGTCCCAAGAAAATGGACCCGAGGCGTTTCCATAATTTGTGCTGCTTGGCCATGATTCTAACGTTCACTCCCGCTTCATCAACAGGCAGGCTGCAATTCAAGATGGGCAGCGACCCGGCATGCAGCGAAATTCTTGAAACCACGATGTCTGTGTGGTAAACTTTCGTTCCTGTGTTTGCCGGAAGGATTATAGCATCCATTGCAAGACGGGCAAAGCACACAGGAAAAGGTCATTGTACGTCGCGGCACGGTTCACTGCGGGAAGCTCTCCGGGCTGAACCGCCCCAATCTCCGCGAAACCGAATAAGGGAGAACGAAATGTCTCGGGTATGTGATTACAGCGGGAAACGGCCCCAGGGGGGCAAGCGCGTTGTGCGCCGGGGAAAGGCGAAGCGCGAGGGCGGTATCGGCCAGAATGTCACGGGCATTTCGAAGCGCCGGTGGAAGCCAAATCTCCAGAAGATTCGCATCGTGGACGAAAACGGCCGTGTCCGCACCGTGCGCGTGTGCGCCCGGTACATCAAGGCGGGCAAGTTTCAAAAGCACGTCAAGGTCAAACCCCAGAACAAGGGCAAATAGCACCTTACCCAAACACACCCCGCGCCGGACGCCACAATGGGTTCGGCGCGGTTTTTGTTACGGCCTGCCGGGAAGCACCTCCAGATACATCTCACGCGCCACAACCCGCGCAGCCGACAACCGGAAGCCGTCGTAGACGTCCCAGGTGAGATGCCGGTAAAGCACCCCGAGGTTTCCCGTGTAGGCCACCTCCAGCCTAAGCGCATCCGGTCCATGGCGAAGCACTTCCACGCCATCCACTCCCGGCGCCTTCGTCAGGCGGCCCACAATCGCGTCGCGGCCCTCGGCATCGACCGCACCGCGGACCGACACCAAAACACCTGTCCGCACTCCGCTTTGAGCCACGGCCAACACGCACAGCGGCACGATGTCCTCGCGTAGCTTCTCACCGACATCGCGCAACGCGGTCTGGGCGCCGCGGTCGCGCTCGCCACTCAGCACTTTTGCTTCGGCCCGCAGTGTGTGCGCCCCTTCCCGCGCACCGACAATCCGCACTTCGAGTTCGGCCCGGTGCACCAGCAGATTCGAGCCTGCCGCCGCCGGCGCGGAGTCATGGAAGGCCCGTCCTACCACGGCCACATCCGCGCCGTACTCGCGCAAGAGCGCCCGGATGCTAGTATCGTCGGCCAGAAACGTCAACAGATCCGTTACACCGTTCTCGCCAAGCACCGCCTCGACATCCACGACCTGAAGCCCGGCCTTTCGCAATAGCTGAACTACGGCGGCCCCCGAGACGCTGTCGGGCCTCAGAGTTAATTGCGTGGCATCGGCTCCGCGCTCGGCAACCAGCACCAGGAAACGGGCCTTTCCGGCAAGCATGGGCTGCAGAATATCGCTGGCCGCGCGGCGTATCGCTTCTTCGTTCAACGTCACACGCAGTGTTACGATGGTCACGCCCGATTCAATCTGGCTGTCGATATGCGTAAAGGACCGGACATAGGGATGCGGATTCTCTAGAAGGGGGCGAAACACCCGGAGATCACCGTCAGGCGCATAGCGCTCAAGGTATTCTCCCAGCGCCGCCAGCAGCGCGTTGGCATGGGCTTCGCTCACCGCCTCCGGGCCGGTCCCGGTCGCCGTGCCCTCGATACGCAGGGTTGCTCCGCCCGAATCGTCGGCCCACGCGCACAAAGAACCCGCCAGGATTACAAGCGCGGTGCTGACAAAAAATGCTTTGGTCATCAAACGTGAATACTGCTCAGTGCTCAGGTAAGAATGGCGCGGTGGCGCTGACAGTAACCGGCTTGCCCACGGCGCTGCCCCGCACGCCAGAAACGCGCCCCCCTGCCACAGCGCACGTGGAGCGCCAGATTGCCCGGGCTGCAACAGAGATTCAGCCCTGCTTCTGCGCTTCACGGCGTTGTGCGGGCGCACGCATTGTGCACCCGCCGTTAAACATGGCGCCCTCTTCGATGATAAGCCGCCGCGCACGGATGTCCCCCGTCAGCTTGCCGGAAGACACAACCCGCAAGATCCCCCCGGTCGAGACATTACCGAAGACCTGCCCCGCCAAGGTGATGCGCTTACCCGCCATGGTATCCGCGTTCAGCCGGCCCGAGGTGCCCAGCTCGAGGTCTTCCGTGCACTCCATGCGCCCTTCGACCAGCCCATCCACGCGGCACGACGTTGCCCGAACGTTCCCCGACACCAGCGCACTTGCCCCGAGGTACAGACGGCCCTCGACCGTCACATCCCCCTCGATCCGGCCCGAGATCTCGGTTTCGGAGCCGCTGGTCATCGAGCCGTCGATAATCACGCCTTCGGGCACAATCATCCGTTGGGGTTTTACCGACTTGGCCCGGCGTATGGCCAGATCATCGGCGGTCACCCGGGGGTCGTCGCCGGCTTCGTCCGCAGGCGAGCGCTCACGTGTGCCCCGACTCGAGGTGAGCGCATCCTGAAACGCCTGGTTCACGCGCCCAAACAGCCCGCCACGGTCTTTGCTCGCCTCGGCCAGCTCTTCGTAAGTGTCCGGCGCACCCGCCTTGTCAAGGGGATTTTGGCCTGGTTGCGGTGTGTCATTCACGAGCCTTGTTCCTCATTCTCTTCGCTTAAACGGTTAGAAATACCCCAAACGACTTGCCAAGTCAGCTATGCATTGCGAGATCTTCAGTCTCGGATAGCTCACCACGAGCGGCATACCTGAGTTTATCGTTTCCGATACGTGATTATCAAAAACCAAATATCCCAGATTCTCCGGCTCAATCATCAGATGCTGCCGCGCCAATTTCGAGAGAATATTCGCCGCGATTTGCGCCTCGTATGCATTGCGCGCTCGATTAACCACAATTTTTGGTTTCATGGAACGCGCCAGCGCAACCAACTCACGGCAGATAGCCCCTTTGGTCTCACCCTCGAACGTGTTCGAGGTCTTCACACACTCGATAAACTCACGCAGGCTCTCGATACGCTTCAACAACAGCGCCAGTTCCGGGCTCTGGTAGAACCGCTCGACCCGGCGGAACAACGACGCACGCAGAAACTTGTAGGCGTTATCGATGCTCGTCTTCTCCGGCGTGATCACCAGGATCCCATTGGTGTCCGCCATGAGAAAGAAATCCAGCGTGTTCAAATGTGCCCCCGCATCAAGATCAACAACGATCAGATCCGCTTCGAGGGTCTGAAGTTCCCTAATCAGCGCTATCTTTTGCTGATACTTCGGATTGGCCACATCCAAAAGCCCGGTCGTGCCCGGAATAATCGCAAGGTTGTCGTAATGCGTCTCACAGACGACCTGACCAAGATCCTTGCCCCCCTTCTGATAGAAGAAGTCGTCTAATCTGCGCGCCGCCTGGATACCCAAGACCGTTTCGACATTCGAACAGCTCAGGTCAGCGTCTACAATCACCACCCGCCAACCACGACGGGCAATTTCGACGGCAAGGTTGGCTGCCAGACACGTCTTGCCCACGCCCCCCTTGCCTCCACCAATCACCAGAATCTCGGGGGCATCCCGCTGGGGACGTGAAACCGGCTGTTCCTCGATCAGTTGCACCGTAGCTCCTCTGCGGAAATGTCGAATACCGTGGCCAAGAATGTCTAAAACCTATCATAACTCCCCGCAATTCGTCAATTATTTACTACTCAGAACGCGATGTCTTTGCTGCGCACAAGCTTGTGTGACGGTGAGAAACCTTAACGCGTTTTCTGCTGGGACCATCCATAGTTCGCCCTGCTGGCCCGAAATCGCTACCGCGTTAAGAGGGGTATTGCATTTTTCGCTGTTTTGGGCTAGACTATCGGCGTGCATTGGTGCACGAGAACTGGAGTTAGTGAGCTTCCGCCTCCGTTTTGGACCTGATCCTGCGCGTGA
>SLSB01000585.1 GCA_007130675.1 Candidatus Hydrogenedentota bacterium
GGGTCGGAGGGGCACTTGGCGATGTTGACGTCGGACCAGTATTCCGGGTACAGGGCCGGGCCGTCAAAAAACAGATGGTTGGCGTTAATCCTGACCGGGTCGCGGCGAACCGCACCCTGGAAGCAATGCCCCGCATGTATCTTCGACCGTGTGGGGAACATCTCGCCTCGGGATTCGTTGGCGTACATCTTGAAGATGAGCCCGAATTGTTTGAGGTTGTTGGAGCAGCTTGCGCGGCGGGCCGCTTCGCGTGCGCGGGCAAGCGCCGGCAGCAGGATGGCTGCCAGGATGCCGATGATAGCGATGACCACCAGCAGTTCGATAAGCGTAAATCCATGCTTTTTCATCTTTCGACTCCTTGGTTGAATTGCCCAGTAAACCCACTTCAGCCCAACAGGTACGATTTTTGTTGTAATTACTCAGCCAGGCATCCCTCCTTTTCTTGCTACGAGATCACCCCGGTTCCATATGCCCGCCGCGATTCATCAGGGAACACTTCGCGGCGTATGCGTTCGAGTGTTTCCCGGTAGTCCCATTCGGTCGAGAGCGGGCGCCAGCCGTGGGCGTCGCCCAGAATCTGACCGGTGTGAAGCATGACGTCGAAAGGGTTGTCGACACCCAGTTCCCGCGGTGGCATCCAGCTCCAGACGGCCGCCTTGCTGCTTTCGCCCAGAAGCCAGACCTGGTAGGTGAGTTCTTCGATGCTGCGGCCTTGCTCGAACACCAAATCGCCCTGGGCGATGGCATCGCGGACGATGCCGTTCAGGATGCTGACGGTGTGATTGGCCGCTTGGCGCATTCGCCACAACGATTCTTGCGAGGCTTTCTGCGTGATGGCCTCGGCGCTCATGAGCTGAAAGATGCGGGTGTCCTCCGGGTGGAGGCGCGCAAACAATTGGGTGGCCTCGCCAACGGCCAGCATGCGTTCGCGCGTGCGGCCCGGAAAGCGCGCTGCCCGCTCGACCAGGTCGCCTTGCAACTCGATGCTTCGTTGCGCCAAGGCAATGATGACTTCCTCTTTGCAGGGAAAATGCTGGTAGACCGTTGCCTTGGCACAATCCAACGCTTCAGCAATACGCGCCATCGTTAGTCCGTGATACCCTTGCTCGAGCACGATGGTCCGCGCCGCTTCGAGAAGGGCTAACTCGCGCTGCTGGATCTCGCGTTTCTTTGGGCTCAGCATGGTCATGGATTTAGTCTACGACTATTCGTCATTTTTGTCAATACCTTCAATAATACACGTGCACAATTATCTTAAATATAGTCATTATAAGGGTTTGCATTTCCTGTAAAAGGTCTTCATGTTCGTTATTGAGAGCATTTTATAACGGTAAGTCGCTTCATCCTGGCGAAGTGCGCCCTTCGCCGCGGCGCATTTTCCTGCCAAGCCGCTTGAACGACCGATGTCGGCGGCGCGTTCGGGGCCTCGAAAGCCGAGGTGTTCTTGTCACATTGCTTCGCGTTGCCGGGTAATCTGAGGTCAGTGTTCGATAATGCCGGCGACGGCTCCGGGTCTCAGGTCCGCAGAGTTGGCCAGATCGCGTATTCGGTCATCCGGTCTGGCGTTGATGCCTGCGCGCTCGAGTCTCGCGAGGGCCTCCTCAAGCGGCACACCATAGGCGCTGCAAAACTCGCGCACGGTGATTCTGCCCAACCCCGAGCCCGCGGCGCCTGCGCCCGCGGCCCCACCGCCTCCGCCCCGGGTGGCATCGATCAGGGCAAACAGTGCATTGGGTGAAATGCGGTTTTTCTGGGCGATGGCCTGCAACGTAGCGTGGGGGCTATCCACCTGATACCCCCTCGCCTCGAAGCGCGCGATGATTACGTCGACGGACATCCCGGTGCGCTCGGCCAATTCGACGATTGTCCACTCCTCGGCATGCGGGACGGGTGGCTGGGCGCTGACGGCCTCCCAGTAGTCTTTGATGTCGTCGTTCCAGGCGGCGATGTATGCGAAGGGGGGGATATACCAGATGCTCCCGAACAGGAATATGCCGAATACCACAGATGATACCGCGAATTCGCGTTTGAGATGGAAGCCTTTCTCGAAGCGCACCTTGAAGTAGCTCCAGAAAATGCTCCAGTTGTAATACAGGTGCACAAATCCGGCAACAACAAAGAGCAGGCTGGTGGCCATATGCATGGCCGACCACTCGTGCTTCTCGAGTCCAAGCACGGACCAGCCGGTCCAGTTCGCGATGCGGCCTCGCGGCGCCGCATATAGAACGATGCCGCTCACGGTAAGAGCAAGGAAACTGAAAAACACGATGAAGGACGTCAAGCCTTTCCAGTGAAACGGTTTGCGAGATTGTGGCTCTTGTGTCATTTTCAAAAACCTCCTGACATCTTCCGGCAGGTTCATTCTTGCCGTGGTTAAGGTGCTTCCAGAGCTTATCTCACACGGGAAGCCGTTACCAAGAAATGACAACGGCGGCTCCAGGCTCGAGTGCGCAAAACCTGCACGGGCTGTGTCCCTTTTGCATGTTGTCGGTCCTTCTTGACGAAATGCCGACATTCTGATCATACATTTGCAAATCCCGTGCCGATCGTAGACAATTACATTAAGTGGTCCTGCATAGAACGCGTGTGCAAGTGGACCATAGGCCCGTTGGGGACGCCCACGGTGACCGGGGGGAGTCTTGACAGAGATAAGTGCTCAAAGCGATCGTCCGCAAGAAGCGATGTCGAGAACAGAGAGGCGTCTTTTCTCGAACATGCCGTTTACGTCCAATCCGGCGTTTGGCACGCGGCGCGCATTGCTCGAGGGCATCCGTGAGAGGCTTATCGCTACACGGCGCGCTGTCCTTATTGCCTCGCCGTCGCGCGTGCATACACAATGCCCGGCCGAGATTGCGATCGAGATAGCCCACCTGTGTCAAGAGGACTTCGACGGAATATGGTGGGTTCCGGGCGGATGTGCGGCCGGACTTCCGGGTTCCTTCGCCTCGATAGCGCAGGTGCTTGACCTCCCCGAGGCGGATTCACTCGAGCAAGAGACTATGATTGCTGCGGTCCGCCGTCATTTCATGGATTGCGGGCGGAGTTTACTCATCTTTGATAACGTGGCGGGACCGGACGTTGCGGAGACGTTGCTCGCTGACATCGAAGGTCCATGTGTGCTGTTTACGCCCCGTCAGACTTCGTGGCCGGCCGGCGAGGCCGTGTTCGAAATCCCGGATTTCCACACGCCTGAGTCGCGTGAGTTTCTTGCTGCCCGCCTCGGGAGAAACCCCAATGTCATCGACGAGGAATGTGCGTTTCATCTGGGGGGCGTCCCGATTCTTCTTCACTTGTATGCTGGCTGCATACGCAGCGCTCCGTCGAGCCGGGAAGAATTGCAGAGCACACTTGCACAATTGGCGGACAAGCATGCGCAAAATGACAAAGACCGCATAGAAGCGTGCCTTGACCATCTCTTGGCGAAGGTCTTCTCGGCGTTAGAAGATAGGCTGCCGCTAAGCGCTGAGGTGTTTGCGTTGACTGCGTTCATGGGGCCGCAGCCCGTGTATGTGGATGCCCTGCGCCGCGGCCGGAATTACCTGCCCGAGTCCTTGCGAGGCGGATTTGAGGACATGGCCACATTCGGCAACGCTATGGGGGCACTGCATACGGCGGGCCTTGCCCGGGTAGGGCGCTCCGCATTTGCGATAAATCCTGTGCTCCAGGAGCGCTTTGTATCCCGGCTTCCCCGTGACGCCAAGCATGCGCGGTGTGAAGCAGCGGTAAATTTCCTGGCGAACCTGTTCCCGTTTAAGGAAGAACACGAATGCTTTGAGCTGCAGTGCACCCGCCTGATCGGCCATGTCTCGGCTGCCGCGACGTGGGCGGCGAGCATGGGATGTGCGCAAGAGGAAGCGGGGCGCCTCCTGAACCAGTTGGGGCTTTATCTGCGCGCCTGCGGGCAGCGTGAGGAAGCGATAAAGTATTATCTGCATGCCGTGGCCTGTGGCGAAGCCAATGACGGTCCCGACCACCCGAAGGTGGCGGTGCGCATCAATAATCTCGGCGTGGTGTATCGCGAAACCGGCAAGCTCACCGAGGCGCGCGACGTGTTCCGGCGGGCGATACGCATCTTCCGGGATGCCTACGGGCCCGCCGATCACATGCTCGCGATGGCGATGCGGAATTTGGTCGCGGTCGCGGAAGCCAGCAAAGATGAAGAGGAGATGGAGCGTTGCTACCGCAGAGCTCTGAAAGTCTACGCCGATTCTCTCGGGCAGGGGCACCCGTACCTTCATGAATGCCTGTACGGTCTGGGAAAAATCCTGCGCAAGCAGAACAACCTCAATGATGCGAGACGGTGTTTTCAGGAAGCGACGCGGTGCGCTCTGTTGTGCTCTCCTCCGGACGAGGCGGCGATTGCCGTCTATGCGCGCAACTTGGGAAGACTGCTGCTTCGCGCCGGCGAGATCCGTGAGGCCCTCGAGCATCTCGAAACGTCGGTCGCATTGCAGCGCAAATTGAAAGGCACCGAGGACGCCAGGCTGCCCGAGATGCTGTATGAACTGGCCAACGCCTACCGGCTCGACGATCAACTTCCCGAGGCGCGCAAGTGTTTCGAGGAAGCCTTGGGCATTTGCCGGACACTCGAGCTTAACGGCGGTCTTCAGATACGTATTCTCAGCCGGCTTGCGCGGGTGCTTCAGGCGCAGGAGGAACACCTTGCCGCGGCATCCTACTACCGGGATGTCTGCCAGATACACGAAGAGAATGGGGGGGCCGAAAACCCCGAGCTGCTCCCCTCCGTTATCGATTTGGGTGGCGCTCTCGAGCAGTCAGACAAGCTTTCCGATGCGCTGGCGTGTTTCGCGCGGGCCCTCGAACTCGAGACAAAGCTCAATACCGGCGAGGTAAGTCTGGGAACGCTCCATTACCGTATCGCTACCATGAAACGGTTGCTTGGCGAGCAAGAAGAATCGTTTGATGCGTTCAAGAAGGCCATGAGCGCCGACGCACGCGAACACGGAGAGCGGCATCCCGACGTGGCGCGCGACCTTTTGGGGCTCGGCCTGGTCTACCGGGATATGGGTGACACCGCACGCGCGATCGGCAATCTCATGCGTGCCTTGTCGATTTACGAGGAGCTACTGGGCAAGTATCACGCGAAGACCATCGAAGCGCGCAACACCCTCGAGTCGCTCAACGAAGGCGAGTCGTGACAACATCGCCGCCCCCAACAGCGGCGTGTGAATTCCTGTGGTGTGGGCGGGCCATAGCGAGCGGGAGACGTTCGGTCGGAAGAGTGGCGTCACGCTGCTGCACTCGTAGCAGAGTCATTATCCGCACAGGTCAGGCCCGCCTTTATCCTTCGCGGCTGGTGGCGAATGTTGCGGGAAGGAAGCGGCTGTTACATGAGACGCGCCAGAGTCGCAATGTTCCCTCGCGGCTTGTCGAGAGCGCATAGGTTCCAGTGCGTTCCATGTGCGCGGGGGCGCCGCCGTTGAAGGTTCGCAGGCATTGTCCGGTATCGGCGTTCCAAAGTTTCAGGGTGCCTTGGCGGCTTCCGGTGAACACGTGCGCCCTGTCTTCGGTGAAACAGGCCGAATAGGCCTCGGTGAGGTGGCCTTGAAGGATGCGCAAGGCCTTTCCTGAATCAATATTCCACAGTACCACGCGCTTGTCGCGGCTTGCGGTCACGGCGAGCCGGGCGTCTTCGCTCAGGCATACGGCGTGAATGCGGTGGGTATGCCCGGTCAATGTTCGCAGGCACCGTGCTTCACCAAGGTGCCACACCTTCGCGGATGCGTCGCGGCTTCCCGACAAGGCGTAGAGGCCTGCCGCATCGACCGCCACGTCGTTAATCCCCGCTGTGTGGCCTTCGAGAACGTGCCGGCATGTTGCGGTGTCGGTCTGCCATACGCGGAGCGTCTGGTCCTGGCTTCCCGAAACCAGCAGGGTGTCGTCTCTGTCCAGGGCAAGCCCTCGAACCGGAGCAGTGTGGCCTGAAA
>SLSB01000125.1 GCA_007130675.1 Candidatus Hydrogenedentota bacterium
CATCCAATGGAGTCGGCCAGTGTGGCGAAGGCACACGCGCTTCGATGAAGTAGCGCTCGAACCATTCCACCACCTCGGGGTGCGCGTCGGCCACATCGTTTTCCTCTCCGATATCCTCGGCGAGGTTGTACAGCTCGATGGGCCCATCGTGCGTGTGCCGCACGGCCTTCCAATCGCCCCTCCGGGTCGCTTGCTGGAATCCTCGTCTGAGGATTTCCCAGTACAGCGGGCGCTCGCGCAACTCGGGTTGCGGCTGCGAAAGCAGGCTGCGCACCACGCTCACGCCGTCGATGTTTTCCGGTGGTGCTACCCCGGCCAGCTCGGCGAAGGTAGGCAGCACATCGGCGAAGTACCAGATATCGTCGCTGACCGCATTGGGCTGGATCGTGCCGGGCCAGCGCGCCACCATCACCGTGCGCAGGCCGCCGTCGTACAGGTCGCGCTTGCCTCCGCGTAGCGGACCCGAGCTATTGAACAGGCTTTCATAGCGGTCGGCCGCACCGTTGTCCGAACAGAAGAAAACGATAGTGTCCTCGTCGATGCCCAATTCTTGAAGGAGCGCAAAGATGCGGCCCATATCTCGGTCGGCTCGGGTGAGCATGGACGCATACACCTTTGCCTGTTGCGGCCAATCGGTGTCGCGCGTGTAAGGTTCGAGTTCGGGAATCTGAAACCGGCCGTGCGGAACGCAGTAAGGCAGGTAGAGAAAGAACGGGGCCTCGCCGGGACCATGGCGCCGGACAAAATCAAGCGCGAAATCGGTGAACAGGTCGTGGGTGTAATGCTCCTCGCTGACGAAATCCTCGCGCGTGCCCGTGTTGCCCTCGAGGACACTTCTCTCTTCGTTGTGCCAGATATACTCGGGATAGTGCGAATGCGCGCGGCGTTGATTGAGAAATCCCAGCCATTCATCGAATCCTTGCCGGTTGGGGATGCCCGTCGTGCCCGGCTCGCCCAGGCCCCATTTGCCGGTGATGCCGGTCACGTATCCGGCCTGCTTGAGCACTTCGGCTACGGTGACGTCATCTTCGGTAAGTGGTACGCGCATGCCGCCGCCGCCCCCCGTGCAGGGCACACCGCCCAGCCCCGGCTCGGTGGCATTACCGCGGACCCTCGTGTGGCCGGTATGCTGTCCGGTCATCAGCACGCTGCGCGACGGCGCGCAGACCGTCGAACCGCAATAGGCCTGCGTGTAGCGAATGCCCTCGCGGGCCATCTGATCGACGTATGGCATTTGGATGCGCGTCTGCCCGTAGACCCCGAGGTCGCCATAGCCCATATCGTCCACCATGACGAAGATGATATTGGGCCGTTTGGATGCAGCCTGGGTTTGGGCCGATTGTGTCGAGGGCCAGTGGCTGGACATTGCCCCCGCGGCTGCCACGGCACCTAGACGCACAAAATCTCGACGCGACAATGAGGTTTGATTGGAGGTCATACTCGATTCTCCTGCTCTGGGGTCTTCTCACTGCTTCAACAGACCGGCAGCAATCTTGTTTTCACTGCCTGCGTGCCTACACCCCCCACAATAAACCAGCAAAACCACGGCCAATGCAAACGAGACCGCCTCATAGCGACTGCACTGCAACGTCTTGACGTAGGCAGCTCGCGCGGCAGAACTTGCGGATAACGGCCGGGCAGTCGTCAAACGCGGTGATTTCGGGCAGTGTTCGCCACTTCGCCTCAGACCAACTCTGGTGCGCTGCAGATGCGCAAGCCGAGTTCCATGAAGCGGAATGGCCCATCATCTCACGTCTCGGGGTCCACACTGGCTTCGGGGTGAATCCGGTGATGGACCGAGTCTAGGCTGGGACCTTGTGGCACGACCGGAGGCCGGTAGGGGATGGCGCCGGCATCGTCCACATGGTAGCCCCATTCGTCAATGTAGGCCTGTGCTGGACGAAAGTCATCGCCAACTCGTTCAAGCTGTTTCTGGAGTTCTGCGTCAAGCTGCTCCACGAGTTGGGCATATTCGGGTTCTTTTATCAGGTTCTGCATCTGATACGGGTCCCGGATGTCATCAAAGAGCCGCCAGGGTCCGTCCAAATTGCGCACGTACGTGTGTTGCCGCGTGCGTACAGCGCGGTACGGAATATAGTCGGTATGGCCCGCGAAAGGCGTAACATTCATATAAAGGGTTGCCCGCCCCGGCATTTCACCACCATCTTGTATCAGACGCGAGAGGTCCTCGCCTTCAATGGTCCCGGGAATCTGTATCCCTGCCAGCCCAAGTAGTGTGGGCAGGATATCCGGAGTGTTCCAGGGTGTCTCAATCTCCCGTCCTTCATTCCCATGCGCCGCTGGATAGCGCAGCAAGAAGGGTACACGGACCGATTCGTCCCAGGATTGCTGCTTCCAGTGTTGTGGGTCGCCCTGCGACAGCAACATGCCGCCGTGGTCCGACGTAAACACGAGGATGGTGTTTTCCGCGATGCCGCTCGCTTGCAACGTTTCCAGCAACTCGCCTACGCAATGGTCCAGTGCCGTACAATGGGCGTAATAGCGGTGCAGGTGGACACGCGCCTCCTTGCTGTCTTCTTCAGGCACGTTGGGCGGCAGTATGAGCTCTTCCTCGGTGTACAATTCACGGTAGGCTTCCGGCGCCAGCTGGGAAGCCGGGTGTGGCGGCCCATAGGACAGCATTAGGATAAACGGGGGCGCGTCGCCGGCGCGGTTGCGGATGTACTGCTGAGCGTCCGCGGTCTGTGCAAAGGCATCATAGCCCTCCCAGAACTGTTTCTCGTCTGAATTGCCGGCATAATAGTGAGAGCGGTAATTGTTGTGCTCGCATTCCGCGGCTTTCCAATACGCCCAACCCTGGCGTCGCCCGGGTGGGATAAAGGCATCGCGCCCATGGCCGTCGAGGTGCCACTTGCCGATGTACGCCGTGTCATACCCCGCCAGCTGGAAGATTTCGGGCATGCACAGCTCGTCTGTGGGTAAATGCAGGTCGTTAAGGAACATTCCAGTTGTCGTGGGGTAACGCCCTGTCATCAGGGATGCGCGATACGGGGTGCACACCGGGCACACGGAAATGGTGTTGGTAAACGAGATGGCTTCCCGGGCCAGGCGGTCCAGATTAGGGGTCAGCACGTTGGGGTCGCCCGCATATCCTGTGGCCGATGCGCGCCACTGATCGGCAAGCAGGAAGACGATATTCGGTTTTCGTGCTGCGCCCTGTGCGGTCTCTGCCCGCGCCCGGGACATAGCGTTCGTGGCCAGAACGCCTGTGCCCAGGCAGGCTGTACGCTTCAAGAAGTCTCTACGCCGCATGTTGCTGGCTCCTTATAGACCCTCAACGTCTTGAGATTCCGTACGCATGGTGTATGCAACGCTTTACTGGCGGTTGATCAAGAAGGCTGCTGGCCATCAATTGGTGAAGGCCAGTTTGGCGAAGGTACGCGCGCTTCCAAAAAATACCGCTCGAACCATTCCACCACCTCGGGGTGGGCGTCCGCCACGTCGTTCTCCTCGCCAATATCCTCGGCGATATTGTAGAGCTCGATGGGCCCGTCGTAAACGGTGCGCACGGCCTTCCAATCGCCTCTCCGGGCCGCCTGCTGGAACCCGCGCTCATAGAATTCCCAATACAGCGGCCGGTCGCGCAACTCGGGTTGCGGCTGCGACAGTAAGCTGCGCACCACGCTCACCCCGTCGATGTTGTCCGGCGGCGCTACCCCGGCCAATTCGGCGCAGGTAGGCAGCACATCGGCGAAATACCAGATGTCGTCGCTGACCGCATTGGGCTGGATCGTGCCGGGCCAGCGCACCACCATCACCGTACGCAGACCGCCGTCGTACAGATCGCGTTTGCCCCCGCGAAGGGGCCCCGAGCTGTCGAACACCCCCTCGTAGCGGTCCGCCGCACCGTTATCCGAGCAGAAGAAGACAATGGTGTTTTCGTCGATGCCCAACTCCCTCAGCAAAGCAAACAGACGTCCCATGTCGCGGTCGGTCCGGGTGAGCATGGACGCGTACACCTTCTCCTCTTGCGACCAGTCGGTGTCGGTCGTATAGGGTTCGAGTTCGGGAATCTGGAACCGGTCATGCGGCAAGCAGTAGGGCAGGTAGAGGAAGAAAGGCGCATCGCCGGGGCCGTGGCGCCGGACAAAGTCAAGGGCGAAATCGGTGAACAGGTCGTGGGTGTAGTGTTCCTCGTTGACAAAATCCTCGCGTGTGCCCGTGTTGCCCTCGAGGACGAGCTTTTCCTCGTTGTGCCAGATGTACTCGGGATAGTGCGAATGCGCGCGGCGCTGATTGAGATATCCGAGCCATTCATCGAAACCTTGCCGGTTGGGGATGCCTGTCGTATCCGGTTCGCCCAAGCCCCATTTGCCGGTGATGCCGGTCACGTAGCCCGCTTCCTTGAGCACCTCGGCCACGGTGACGTCATCTTCGGTAAGCGGTACGCGCATGCCGCCGCCGCCCCCGCTGCAGGGCACGCCGCCCAGTCCCGGCCGACCCGTATTGCCGCGCACTGTGGTGTGGCCGGTGTGCTGGCCGGTCATCAGCACGCTGCGCGAGGGCGCGCAAACCGTCGAGCCGCAATAGGCCTGGGTATATCGAATGCCCTCGCGGGCCATCTGATCGACGTACGGCATCTGAATGCGCTTCTGCCCGTACACGCCGAGGTCGCCATAGCCCATATCGTCCACCATGACAAAGATGATGTTGGGCCGTTTAGACGCTGGCTGGGCTTGGGCTTTTTTGCCGAGGGGCCAACGGCTGGCCATCGCTCCTGCCGCCGTCAGGGCGCCTAAACGTACGAAATCTCGGCGCGAGAAAGAGATTCGATTGGAGGACATACTGGACTCTCCTGCTTTCTGATCTTCTTACAATTCCGACAGGGGCGGCGCAATCCTCATACTCACCCGCCCGTGTGACCCTCACTTGCCCATAATAACCAGCAAAACGGGGAGTAATGCAAGTTTAGCGCACCGCCAAGATTTAATGGAGCGCTCTTGTCATGGGTCCGCCATGCCGGATTGGACCGGCGGGAGCGCTTTGAACGTCTAGAGTACGAATCGAAAGGGGATTGGATAACGGTACGGTCTGCCATCGTTGGCGTTCATCGAAGCGATGAGCACGAACACCAGATCGACGGTGATTATCGCGAACAAGAGAAACACGAACCACGGCAGAAGAAGTGTCAACATGAGCGTCAACACCATGGCGATTGCGATGGTGATTTGGAAATTGACGGCTTCCTTGCCCTCGGTGTCCGCAAAGGGACATTCCTCGCGCTTGAGCATCCACACGACAAACGGACCGAGCACATTGATAAAAGGAATGCAGGTGACGACGGCGGCTCCGCTCAAATGGCAGGCCATGCCCCACATGCGCTCGTTTCTGCTGAGGCTGGGGCCGGGTTTTGCCGGGGCAGATTCAGTTGACGGCGCTGGGGTCTCGTCAGGAGTGTCGTCGGCGGATGGTTCATCCTCCGGCAGTTCGATCGGGTCGTATCCTGTGTCCATATCGTCCGGCATGTTGCGTCCTCCCTTGCGGCCACCATCGCCCGAGACGCCGCGTACATAAAGTGTGCGCGGCAGTGGCCTGTCTGTCAAGTCTTTCGGGTTTCTGATGGAATATCAAACATGCGCAGCATGCAGAGGGAAGGACGTGGCGCATCTTTACGGATTGCCGCGATAGTGCCTAAATGGCTGAATTTGTTTAGGTTTATGTTAGGCGCGACGTTGCAATCAGGGCTTTTCTATGGTAAAGTACGACTTTCTCGCAGGGGTTCTGCCATCGCCCGCGCCAAAGCGGCGTAATCCGGCAGAACCGCCGGGGTATCCATAGACAGGAGATTCTACCGCGATGCCAACGTACACATATGAATGCCGGAAATGCCATCACACCATGGATGTTTTCCACTCGATGACTGAAACCCCGGGGGTGAAATGCGGTGCGTGCGGCAGCACC
>SLSB01000051.1 GCA_007130675.1 Candidatus Hydrogenedentota bacterium
CTGTCACGACCTTTTCATCGTCCATGGCCTGCCAGATGTATTCATGGCCGCGCAAATACCCGAGATAAGCGGCCGTGGCATGACTCAAATTGTGCACGAAGAGCTTCCGCTCGACATAGGCCGCGAAATCGGCCTTGGGCATCAGGTTCTTCAGCTCGGGGATCGGGCCTTTAAAGGCTTCCTTGTCGACCGGGAGTTCGCAATAGGCCTCGACGCATATTAACAGCGGGTCTTCCGCGCGCTCCTTCTCCGTCATGATTGGCACCATGCGCCCGATGCTGGCCTCGACAAACCCGATCTTGTCATCGAGAAAACCATGGCACCCGGGGGCGAGATGTTCTCTGACCTTCTCGCGCAGGAACGGGCCCGCTCCGATGAGGTTTTCGCACATGATGAAATTGAGAGGCGGAGCGGAAGCATCTCGAAACCGTCTTTCGATACCGCGTGCGATCGCAGGAGCTACCTTGGGCAACACATTGACTCCTACGGCCGTCGCCCCGAGATCCGCATCCGCGATGGCCTGGGCCACGGCATCTACGTCGGCCGCATGGAGCGCCGAGGCATTTTCGATGCGCAGGGTTTGCGGTTCTTCGTCGACAATGCGCAGCGGATACTCACCCCGAGCATTCAGGGCCTCAACGACGTCATCGAGCACGTCTACGAAGGTGGCCGCGTAGCCCGATTCGTAGTAAAGCTGCCCCAGAAAGCCCCGGCCGATGTTGCCCGCGCCGAATTGCAACGCTCTTTTCACTTCTTCTCCTTTGTGATTTTTTCATTCAGGCAGAAAAGGGGTTGTATTATACGCATAAATGCTCCGCCCATTCGATTTTCGAGAGTTCTCGTGTGTTCTGTGCGTGTTCTCTGGCAATTTCAGATTGACAACCCCTTAGCTCACAAGTATCATTTGGCCGAAAGACGGCCCGAGACGGGACGTCTGGAAACCCCGAAGTCACGTGCCGTTTGGCACTGCCTGTGGCATGCACTAGAGCAACGCGTGGCACCGCGGCGAGAAGAGTGTGTCTTGCACAAACGCGTACGCTGCTTCGGCAACTGTCAGAGACGCTTTTGGGCACGAAACAAGGGAGCGAATATGGCAAAGGCACTTTGTGAGACCAATTTGGCCGGTTGTAAACCGATTGCGCGCGGGAAAGTCCGGGATATTTATGATTTGGGCGATGCGCTGCTGATTGTGGCGACAGACCGGATTTCCGCGTTCGACTGGGTGAACCCGGTCGGCATACCTGATAAGGGCAAGATTCTCACGCAGATGTCGCTGCATTGGTTTAAGGAAACCAGTGACATCTGCCGTGACCATCTCATTTCAAGTGAATTGAGCGATTTCCCGCCAGAGTTTCAGGCGGCGCCTGAGCAATTCGAACACCGCTCGATGTTGGTCCATAAGTGCGAAATGTTCCCCGTGGAATTCGTTATCCGCGGCTATCTCGCGGGAAGCGGATGGAAAGAATACCGCGAGCACGGCACAGTCTGTGGCATTCGCTTGCCGGAAGGGTTGCAGGAATCCAGCAAGCTCGAGGAACCAATATTCACTCCCGCCACGAAAGCTACCGATGGCCATGACATCAACATCCCCCCCGAGGAGGCTGCCCGGATTATCGGCAAGGAGTGGGCGGAAGCCGCAGCAGCGAAGGGCATCGCGCTGTATATGCACGCGCGCGAAGCTGCGGAATCGAAGGGCATTCTTCTCTGTGACACCAAGTTCGAGTTCGGCCTGCACAACGGCGAGTTGATGCTGGCCGACGAAATCCTGACGCCGGACTCGTCTCGTTACTGGCCGTTGGATCAGTACGAACCGGGGCGCAGCCAACCCAGCTACGACAAGCAGTTCGTGCGCGACTGGCTCGAGACCACCGGGTGGGACAAGAATTCGCCGCCGCCGCCGTTGCCCGACGAGATCGTGGCGAAAACCCGCGAGAAATATGTCGAAGCGTACCGAAAACTCACAGGCAGGAACGATTTCTAGCATGACTCAGCGTCTGCGTGATGACGACCCTGAGCAGGCGGCCGATCACGAGGCCGCGGGCCGCATGTCCGAGTCTCCCGGGCATGAATGCGGTGTGTTTGGCGTCTACGGCAACCCCGAGGCGACCACGCTGACCTATCTGGGCCTTTATGCGTTGCAACACCGCGGCCAAGAGGGCGCGGGGATCGTGAGTTGCGACGGTGAAACCCTGCGGGCGCATCGCGGGGTCGGACTCGTCGCGGACGTGTTCAAACCGCACCGTCTCGCCAACCTTACCGGCGATATCGCCATGGGCCACGTGCGCTATTCGACGTTTGGCTCAAATGAGCTGAAGAATGTGCAGCCCTTGGTGGCGGATTACTCGCGGGGCTCGATGGCGGTATGTCATAACGGCAATCTCGTGAATGCCACGCATCTGCGCGAGCAGCTCGAGGATCAGGGCGCGATCTTCCATTCGACCACCGACACGGGCGTGGTCATCCATCTCATTGCCCGTTCGTCCAAAATGCGTTTTGCCGACAGCGTGATTGATGCATTGAGACAGGTCGTCGGCGCGTATTCGATTCTGGCAACAGACGGGAATGAACTGGTGGCTGCCCGTGATCCGTTGGGTTTCCGCCCGCTGTGGCTGGGCCGTCTCGGCGGGGCCCATATTCTCGCCAGCGAAACCTGCGCGCTGGACATCATAGATGCCGAGTGGGTGCGCGAGATCGAGCCGGGAGAGGTCGTGGTGATTACGCGCGACGGCGTTGAATCCATCAAGCCTTTTCCGCCGGGCAAGAGTCGCCTGTGTATTTTTGAATTCGTGTATGTCGCCCGTCCCGACAGTGTGCTTTTTGGCAAGAGCGTTGACGAGGTGCGCAAGCAGCTTGGGCGGAATCTCGCGCAAATTCAGCCCGTCGAGGCCGATTTGGTGATGGCTGTGCCGGACTCGTCGAACCAGGCCGCACTGGGCTATTCGCACGAATCGGGGATCCCGTTCGATATGGGTTTTATCCGAAATCACTATGTCGGGCGCACCTTTATAGAACCCGATCAGCGCATTCGGGACTTCGGCGTGAAGATCAAGCTCAATCCGGCACGCAGTGCGATTGAAGGCAAGCGGATCGTGCTGGTGGATGACTCGATTGTGCGGGGGACCACCGCGCGCAAGATCATCAAATTGCTCTGGAAATGCGGGGTCAAGGAAGTGCATTTCCGCGTTAGTTGCCCGCCCATCATCAATTCGTGTTATTACGGGATCGATACGCCGCGGCAGGAGCGACTCATCGCGGCAAACATGAGTGTCGAAGCCATGCGCGAATATATCGACGTGACGTCGCTAGCTTTCAACACCATCCCGAGCATGGTGGCGGCGACCGGCCTGCCTGAAGGCGATTTCTGCCTCGCCTGCTTCAACAACGATTACCCGACCCCTACGCCCAAGGATTTCGAGTCCACGCGAAATTCACCCCGGCACGTGGACCGCAGCGCGGAAATGCTGGATCTGGATCTCGAGTTGAAAGGCCGGGCGGTCCCGTCGTTCTGGGACGCCGGCTGAGCGGGCATCTGCCGCACCGATTGCCCCACAAGGCGCCTATTGGGCGGGCTCGGAAACCTGGCGGCCCAGAAATGCGCGGGTGGACTGGTAGATCCCGTCCGCTGTGAGTCCGATTTCCTCCATCTGCTCGTCACGTGTTGCATGCTCGATGAAGCGGTCGGGGAACCCCAAGCGGTGAATGCACACGTCGTGCGCGCGGCCATCCTGCTCGAAGTGTTCGATGACCGCGGACCCGAACCCGCCCACAACGGTATTCTCTTCCACCGTAAGGATGGGCACGCCGGCCAACTGGTCAAGCAGTTCGGTGTCAAGCGGTTTGACGCGACGCGCATCGGCGACTCCCACGGCCAAACCGTCCGCAGCCAGTTTCTCGGCAGCGCCCAGACACGCGCTGAGCACCGGCCCCACCGCGAGCAGGGTGGCGTCTTTGCCCTCGCGCAGGATTTCGCCGCGGGTGATGTCGCGCGGGCCGGGTGCGCCGATGGGCGGGGCTTGGCCTCGGGCATACCGCATGACGACCGGACCCGGCTGTTTTAGCGACCAGTGCAACATCGCGGCGAGGTCCTGGTCGTCACGGGGAACCAGTATCGCCACGTCGGGAATACAGCGCAGAAACGAAATATCGAATGCGCCTTGCTGCGTGGGGCTGTCTTCTCCTACGGCGCCGGCGCGGTCCAGCACGAAGACAACGGGCAGCTTTTGCAGGCATACGTCATGCACGAACTGGTCGAAGCTGCGCTGGAAAAACGTCGAGTAAATCGCGCAGACGGGTTTCTGGCCGTCCGCGGCAAGTCCAGCAGCGAATGTCACGGCGTGCTGCTCACAGATGCCGACATCGAACACGCGGTCGGGAAAGACTTTCTCGAACTCACTGAGCCCCGTGCCGGTGGGCATGGCTGCAGTGATGCCGACGATGCGGCTGTCTTGGTGGGCCTCTTCGATCAACGATTCCACGAATGCTTGCGTGAAACTCCTGACACGCACTGACCGAGATTCCTGGCTCGGGCCGCGAAACTGTCCTGTCTGGATGTCAAAGGCGTTTACGCCATGGTATTTGAGCGGGTCCTCTTCGGCATATGGATAGCCTTTGCCCTTTTGCGTCACGCAATGGAAGAGCACCGGTCCGCGAAACTCTTTGATGTTCGAGAGGAGCCCGACGAGCGTCTCGATATCATGGCCGTCTCCCGGGCCGATGTACCGGAACCCCAGTTCCTGAAACAGCGAGCCGGGCATGATCAGCCCTTTCACGGTATGTTCGATGCGGTGGGCGGCTTTGGTGAACTGCGGCCCAAGCATGCGTTTTACAAACGAACCGATATCCTCGCGCGCCCGGTTGTATACCCCCGCGGTAATCAGGCGGCTGAGATACGAAGACAACCCGCCCACGTTCGGGGCAATCGACATCTTGTTGTCGTTAAGAATGACCAGCAGGTCGGTGTCCACGTGGCCCGCATGAGCAAGCGCCTCGAACGCCATTCCGCCCGTCATGGCGCCGTCGCCAATGACCGCGATCACCTTGTGCTTCTGATTTTGGCGGTCGCGGGCCACGGCCATCCCGAGCGCGGCCGAGATCGAGGTCGAGCTGTGGCCCGTGCCAAAGGGATCATATGGGCTCTCGTCACGGCGCGGATACCCGCTCAACCCGTCTTTTCGCCGTATGGTATGGAACCGCTCGCGGCGTCCGGTAACCAGCTTATGGGCATAGGTTTGATGGCCTACGTCCCAGATCAGGCGATCCTGATCGGTGTCGAACACATAGTGAATGGCCAGGGTAAGCTCGACCACGCCAAGGTGCGGGGCAAGATGCCCGCCGTGCTCGGATGCTTTGGCCAAGATCTGCTCGCGGATTTCCTGTGCTAGTAATTTCAGTTGGTCAATCGTCAGGGCCTTGAGGTCTCTCGGGGCGTTGATGGCTTCGAGCAGGCGCTCCTCCGGCCGCGGTTGTGTGTCACTCATTGTCAAATCCCAAAAAAGTTAAAGTCTTAACACAGTGCAACGTAGTATAGCAGACGAACACCCCGGTCCGCATTCGGTGCGTCCCCACGCAGGAAATTGAGCCCTTGCGGCGAGTCACGCGGATGCCTGAGACGCGCTATCCTTGCGCAGCTCTCGCTTGAGTATCTTACCCGTCGGCCCCTTTGGCAGGCTGGGTAGAAACTCGAAGGTTTTGGGGCATTTGAACTTGGCCATGCGCTCGACGCAATACGCATTGAGATCGTCAATCGAGATGGGCTTGCCGGGTTTCAGGGCCACAAAAGCCTTTACTTCTTCGCCGCGGGCTTCGTCGGGGACACCGACTACCGCGGCCTCGAGCACCGCGGGATGCGCATAGAGAATCTCTTCGATTTCGCGCGGATACACATTCATGCCGCTCCGGATGATCAGGTCTTTCTTGCGGTC
>SLSB01000529.1 GCA_007130675.1 Candidatus Hydrogenedentota bacterium
GCAGCGCTTCTCATCGCGCTCGCGCTGGAATTCTGGATGAACGGCTCCGGCCAGGGCCTTGAGATAGTCTTTTTCCTCTTGGTCATCGCTGCGCTGGGCGGATTCGCGGCCATCGGGTGGCGCGTCTCGCGTTTCCGGGCGCGAACATTCGCTCTATTGCGGCGTCTGGTGGCGGGAAACTACGAGTCCGGTCTGGCCGCACCGGCCCACTGGCATGACGAGGTCTCAGGCATCGAGGACCTTTTTAACAAACTGGTCGAGCAGTTGCGCCAATACGACGAACTGCGCATGCGGCGAATTCGCCAATTGCGGATGACCATTGACCTAATCATCGAGCACAGCGAGGAACCCATGGCTTTGTTTGATGCCGAGAAGAGCACACTCGAGTTCAACCGGGCCATGGCGGGCTGCATCGATGCGCCCAGGAAAACCTTCCCGCTGAGCACGCTGCAAAACCTCGAGCCGAACAAGGCCTTTGCCGAGATGCTGATGCGTGCAGTCGAGGACCCCAAAGAACCCCAAGAGGGAGACGTGGATATTCAGTTCCCCGGCAAGGAGGTTTGTAAGAAGACCGCTGTGCGCATTATCCCGTTCAAAAATGAGGATGACAGCGTCCCCTTGGCCGTCATCTTCGGCAAGCGGAAATCCGAATAAGCCGTGGGCCGATGGGGCACACGAAAAGCAGGCTTGCCTAAGCCTGGATATTGCACAAATTTCCGCGCACCGGCATACGAGCCTTACGCCCGCAAACAGTTTTACGCGTGCGACTCGGATGCCCGCCAGTTGAAAGCTGTGAAATATCCGCGTTAGTCCTCGCCATTCGTCGGGAGCGCGAATACGCCGAGGTGGTTTCCGCTGACCCGCTCGGTGCCGGGGCGATACCGGTGGATCGGCCGGTTAACGATCCTGGCGTTTCCTTCTCCATCGTCAAACACAAGCGTTGTCGACCCGCCACCGTCGAGATTCAGGGCGTCGTATGCGCCGAGCGACTCGAGTAGGGCCGCGGTTTCCTCTGTCGTGGCCCCGACGCTGTGGCCGGGCTGGCGGCCGTCTATGACAACCAGATACAGATAGCGCCCGTCTTTCGAAACACCTGCTGCGGTGCGCGGATGCCTATTGCCATCGACGCCGACATTCTCCCCCTTGTCGAGAAGAAGACCGAAACCCCCAACGGCGTTGTGGATATCATCTGTGTCGAACGGAGGCACGGCGACCCGCGCCTCGTTTGCTTTGGTAATCAGCAGGGCGGCCCAATCTCCGTGAGGTTGCGAATAGATCTCGCCCTCGGAGATCGAAAGCCCCAAAACATCGCGCGGTTCACCCTCGATTTCGCCGACCGGAGCAAAGGGCGAGGCATTGATCGCGACTTGACACGCGAATGATTCGAGGAACGTGGTCGTCTTGAGTCCCTCGATCTCCATTTCTCCGTCGGGGCTGGGCGGGGTTACCAGAAAGCGGATACCCGGCGCTCTAAGATCAATGCGCACCGCATATGCGGCTAAAGGATTTGGATTGCTCTGCGCTAAATGCTTGTATTCTATACCCTTAAAGACGCGGGTCCACTCGGTGGGGTGCTCTTCAATTCCCGAGACCCCCTGAGGCAGTACGACAAGGGCCGCGAGCACCCCCGACAGAACCAACAGGTGCACCATACCTTGCCACCAAGGTCTGAGGTGTGCCGCAATGCGGTGATTTTGCCTGTTCGGGGGAGAGATCATGTCTGAGTGCCTCTTACCGCGATAGCTCAACCCGCCGAAGCCGGTTCGGCCTGACCGCTCACGCGATCACGCACGAAACATTTCTGCTTCGTTTGCACATCTCCGCTGCTCCACCGGAGACCGGGAAGCGGACCTATACGGCCACGCCTCACCGGTTGGCGGCAAGATCGGGAGGCACTTTCGCGCCAAGCTTGTACACTCTGACCCACATCAGGCCGTCCGTGGGGTGCAGCTCGCGCATGGCCGCTTTCGATAAATCGATGACCCGGTTGCCCACAAACGGCCCGCGGTCATTCAACCGTACCACAACGGAACGGCCACTCGCCCCCACCACCAGATAGTACATGCCAAATTCGCCATCGATCATGGCGCACGTCAGCTCATCGTCACGCAGACGCTCACCCGAAGCGGTAAGGGAACTGCTGCTGGCCACCGTGTAGTAGGAGGCCATGCCTTCTACGAAAGGTTCTGGCGGTTGTTGCGACATTAGCATCAACGCAACAAGCTCAAACATTTAACTGAATCTCCTATCGCCTCTTGGCGCAACAGAAACACCTTCCGCCCCTGCCTGCTCGCGTGTGGGACGATTCATGAGACTTCATGTCGAGTCAAGTGAAGGTGTAGGGTCATCTGCGTCATCCTGCTGCTCCGCACCAACAGCGCAAATGACCAATATCTCCTGCGCCACCATTGAAATGTTCGTATGCTTTAAAGCGGTAGTCTACACAAACGGCCGCAAAAAAGCAACATTTATGGCACTTTAGCACTGCATAATTCGTAGGTATGTCAAGAAATATTTCTGCGCCAAGGCGCACCTAAAAACCAGGGTCAGACACATTCGCAAGAAGCCTTCTCAGGCGCTCCAACACTGCTATGGCTGCCCGAAGTTGATGGATGTCGCTCAAGGAAGAGAAGCGCAGCTCCCACTCGAGGACATCTGAAGGCGTCAACAGCACGGCGGCCGCGGCCCCCTCGGATTCAAGCGGCACGCTGGCAAACGCGCATTCGGCGCCAAACTGCTGTTGCGCCTGCCCCGCAAGCGTGCGGGCCTGTTGAGCTGCCGCTTCCTGAGCACATGGAGCAACTGGCTCTACAAGAGCGCCCGCAAACGACTTAACGCCCGCGCACGACATACGCTGGGCAATCATGCCCCCCGTATGGCTTTCCGCCAATGCGATGCGCCAGCCACGCACTTGCAACAGCTCATCAACAGATCCTTCGATCGTCGCCTCATCTTCCCCCATGACAAGCCCGGGCAGCTTCTCGTGGACGCGCGCGGCCATCGCGTCAATCATGGCAGCGGCTTCGGCCTTGGTATCCGCTCGGGCGGCAATCCGGATTCTTACGGCCTCGGGCGACGCCAGCAGCCCTACCGTGGGGTTGACGGAATCGCGTATAAGATCGCCTATCACGTTATCAATGGCGGATTCGCCGATGCCGCAAACCTTCAGCACACGATAGTGCACCAAGCCCTTGAGCTGAAAACGCTTGCGAAGCAAAGGCATGACACCGTTCCGCAGCATGGGCTGAAGTTCGCGCGGCACGCCGGGCAAAGCAATCACCATCCCTCGGGCGTCTTCAACGATAAGACCAGGCGCCGTGCCGTTGGGATTCTCGAGCGCGGCCGCGCCCTTCGGCGCCCACGCCTGCTTCATGTTATTGGCGGTCGGGGGGCGGCCGATGCGCCGAAAACGGGCCTCGAGCTGCTCGACAAGGTCATCGCGCAACTCCAGAGGTTGTCCAAACACTTCCGCGATGCACTCCCGCGTGATGTCGTCTTCAGTAGGCCCAAGCCCGCCCGATGTCAGCACCACGTCCGCCCGTTCGAGCGACGACTCGAGGGCACGGATAATCCGCTGGCGGTTGTCGCCCACCGTGGTCTTTTGATACAGGTTAACCCCGTTTTCCGCGAGCACTTTCCCCATAAATGCCGCATTTGTGTCGACGATCTGCCCGAGAAGCAGTTCCGTGCCGATCATGATGATTTCAGATTGCATTGGCGTCCTTTCCCGACAAGAGCCGCGTGGTGATTTAAAGACGCCAACAGCATAGGCGCAGATTCCCCAGACTTCAATCATCGCGTTCGGGCTGAGGCGGGCTTCATATCCACCACGTGAGCCCGAATGAACGCCGAGGGCGCCGGACCTACCTCTCCCGGGTTCTTGGGTTTACAAATGGCTTGACTGCCACTAAGTGCCCTGCTATTGTGCCTGCTCTGGTGGAGAAAACCTTACTCAAACCGGCCGTTTCAGACAGAATGGGCCTTACATTCCGGGGTTTTCAGCAACAACGCAAGAACGAACAAGAGGAGAAAAGACGTCATGGCGGAGAAGAACACCATTCAAGCAGCAGTGATTATGGGCAGCAAATCGGACTGGGACACCATGCGCCCGGCGTCCGAAACGTTGAAATCGTTCGGCATTGCCCACGAATGCCGGGTCTTATCGGCCCACCGCACACCCGAAGCGCTGGTCGAGTTTCTGCAGTCGGCCGAAGAGCGCGGCTGCCAGGTGTTTATCGCGGGCGCGGGCGGCGCGGCGCATCTGGCCGGCGTGGTGGCCTCGAAAACCCTCAAGCCGGTCTTTGGCGTCCCCATCGAGAGCAAGCTACAGGGATTGGATTCGCTGCTCTCGACGGTGCAAATGCCGGCGGGCATCCCCGTAGGAACGTTGGCCATCGGCTCGGCGGGGTCAACCAACGCCGCACTGATGGCCGTGGCGGTACTCGCCCTGCAACAACCCGAATTGGCCCAAAAACTCGAAGAATACCGCGCGGAACGCGCCCGAAAAGTGCTCGAGTCCTCTCTGGACTGAGAATCCCTCGACAATATCGCGATGCGCGCGCCACGGACGCCATGGACGTTGTGGACTTGATGGACAACAGAAAACGTCCATATCGTCCATCCGGTCCATAAGTCCGGCCAAGACCATCGGCTTGCCATACAGCGGCTCTCAGCTTATTATGCGTGTGTGATAGGCATGTGAGGTGTGTCACTAAGGGGGACGTTGGGGTGAGATTTCTCGATCCGAAGTTCAAGGACAACGCGGGCAAGTATTTCGCCCAGTGCACCTTGGCGGCCTTGGTGCTGTTTGTGGTCTTGCAGCTTCTCGAAGCTTCGGCAAATGCAGCCATCATCGGCGCACTCGGCGCCAGCTCGTTTATTGCATTTACCATGCCGCATGCCAACGTTTCGAGACCGCGCTACCTGCTGGGCGGATATGCCGTGGGCCTCACGGTCGGCGTGGCGTGCTTCTACGCCGGCCGGTGGGCGCCTTTGGAAAACGTGCCGCTGTTCCGCGAATCTGGAGCGGAAGTGTTTGCGGCGCTGGCCGTGGGCATCTCGATCCTGTGCATGACCATCACCAACCTCGAGCATCCGCCCGCCGCGGGGGTCGCCTTGGGGTTGGCCCTCAACTTCAATATGCCCCGCACGCTCATCGTGATCGTCGTCGGGATTGTCGGGCTGACGATCGGAAAAACCCTGTTGAAACCGCTCCTGATAGACCTGCTTTGAATTGGAAGGGCCGCAGGCCCGTTAAAACAGGGCTACAATTTCTTTTTCTGCTTTGCCGCCCACTTCTTCTTCATGGCAAGCATTTCTTTGTTGGGCTTTATCTCGTGCGAGGTGGTTTGGTTGCGTTTGTCGAAGAGCCAGTTGCCCATGTTGTCGCGAAGGACGGGCAGGCGCTTGGCCAGCGACGGCGGCTTGGCGGCTTTGGCGGGCTTGTCGGCGTACCAGTAGGCCACGCTGCTCATTTCGTTGCGCAGATGGTTTCCGTGGCCATGCTCGATGGTCACTTTGATCGACTTCTCGAAATGCACGGGGTTCTCGATATGGTGCACGTAGCTGGTTTGATACCCGTTCGTGCCATCCTCGAAGATCGAGGATCCGTTGCGCATGAACGCATTGGGCTGCATACACCATGCCTGGTTGAGATAATCCTCGCTGCCGGTGCCGTGAATGTCCGGCGGCCAGCGGTACCCGTCGACCCAGATCATGTCATCGCCCTCGCCCCACCAGGTGCCCTGAAAATTGGTCACGCTGATGTTGCAGCCGATGTAATGTCCCCTGCCTTTCGTCTCGAGAATCACGTAGTTGTTCTCGTAGGCTGTCCTGGCTTTGTTGGCAATATCGGCCTCGGGCGTGTTGACCGGGATCTCCATGCCCCAGCCGCCAAACGGGTTCTCGCGGCGAAA
>SLSB01000674.1 GCA_007130675.1 Candidatus Hydrogenedentota bacterium
CGGCGGACCGCTCATCGACATCGGCGTGCATATGCTCGACCTCATCATCTGGATGATGGGATGCCCGAAACCCGTTTCGGCCACAGGGCACGTCAGCCGCAAATTCGGCGATCGCGAGGGACTGTGCAACAAAGACTGGGGCGTTCCCTATCCACTTAATGAGTTTGACGTCGAAGACCACGCGGCCGCGTTCATCCGTTTCGACAACGGTATTGTGCTGAACCTCGAGGTATCCTGGGCGGCAAACATCCCGAGAGACGTCCAAGGGCTTCGCATCCTGGGCGACAAGGCAGGTATTACAACAAACCCCCTGACCATCAGTAGCGCCACCGACAATGCATTGACCAGCATGCAATACGACTGGCTTCCCGAGCAGAAAGGCCACCGAATGGAGATCCGCCATTTCACCGACTGCATTCGGGACAGTCTTCCTGTGCGGGTCAAACCCCAGGAATCGTTGCGCATCCAGCAGATCCTCGATGCCATCTACGCATCATCAAGCAAAGGCAAAGAATTCGCCATAAAGTAAGCATAAGAAACTACTTATGCAAAGGCGACATAAGCGCGACAACATGGGCTGAGATTGCTTCGCCCCGTCCTTCGGGCCCGACGCCCTCGTTTGTCTTGGCTTTTACCGAGACCGTATCGAGGGGCACACCAAGGCAATTGGCAAGGTTGGTCCGTATGGGCTGGATGTGCGGATTAAGCTTGGGCTCTTGTGCAATAACCGTGGCGTCGATGTTGTCAAGTCGGTAGCCTGCATCCTGAACCATAAGATAAGCTTTATGAAGCAGTTGCATGCTATCGGCCCCTTTGTATTGGGCGTCGGTATCCGGGAAATGCTGTCCGATGTTGCCCAAGGCAACCGCCCCAAGGAGCGCGTCGGTGATGGCATGCGCGAGCAGATCGGCGTCCGAATGCCCGGCAAGGCCCTTATCATGGGGAATTGTCACTCCGCCGAGGATGAGTGGCCGCCCAGGGACCAGCCGGTGCAGGTCGTAGCCTTGTCCGATACGCATCACACAAGCCCTTTCTGGATAATGGCTTCGGCAAGCGCTACGTCTTCACCTGTGGTTATTTTAAAGTTGAACGGGGTACCTTTGACCAGCTTGACCGGAGCCCCCATGCGTTGAACGAGCGTGGCATCGTCGGTTCCACTAAACCCATGTTCCCGTGCATATTTATGGGCTTTCTTGATAACGTCCACCCGGAATGTCTGTGGGGTTTGGCAGGCCCACAGACGGTGCCGGTCGGGGGTTCCCGCCAGAAAATCGCCTTCTTTCGCCGTAAGGATGGTATCCGAGCAGGGGATCGCGACCGTGGCGGCACCATGCTCGATGGCGGCCTCAATCGAGGCCTGTATCGAAGCTTTGGAGACAAAAGGCCTTGCCGCATCATGAATTACAACGATTTCGACCGACTCGTCGAGGGCGTTCAACGCTTTCTCGACCGAGTCCTGCCGTTCACGCCCTCCGGCAATAAGCGCGAAGGCGTTGTCCGGGAAAGCTTTACACAAAATGTGTTCGAATTCACCTTCGCGATTGGGCGGCACCGTAATCACCGCGCCTGAAAGAAGCCCAATTGTCCGGAAGCGTTCTAAAGTATGTATTAACAGAGGCTTACCCGCGAACGAAACCAAGGCTTTAGGCTTTTCAAGGCCAAGCCTCAGCCCCATGCCCGCTGCTGGCACAATCAGTCTTGCATTCACGACAAAACGCTTTGAAGCTTCGTGAAGATCATCCGGCCGGCCGTGGTTTGCAACACACTGGTGACAACCACCGACACATCCTTGCCGACATGGTCCTTACCGCCGTCAACAACGATCATGGTTCCATCATCAAGGTATCCGACACCCTGAAACGCCTCTTTCCCTTCTTTGACGATGCGTACTTGCATGTTTTCGTCCGGAAGGACGGCCGGCTTCAACGCGTTGGCAAGGTCGTTGATGTTGAGGACCTGCACCCCCTCGATCTGGGCGACTTTATTGAGATTCAGGTCGTTGGTGAGGATCTTTGCGCCACAATCTCGGGCAACGCGAACCAGCTTGCCGTCCACTTCCAGGATCTCCAGCGGATCGTCCTCGATCACTTGGATTTCCACCCGGTCACCATCCTCCTGCAGCTCTTTGATGATGTCGAGGCCGCGGCGGCCGCGCGCACGGCGCAACACGTCGGGCGAATCGGCGATATTCTGCAATTCCTTGAGCACAAACCGAGGAATAAGCAGTGGACCCTCGACAAACCCTGTCTTGCAGATGTCGGATATACGGCCATCAATAATCACGCTCGTATCGACCACCTTGACTTGGCCAGCGGGATAATGCCGGCGGTGCATGGCCTGTTTCAGCGACTCCCAGTTGGACGCCATGGTAAGACCAAGCTGAATCCCCACAAAGCCAAAGATCAGGATCACCGATGTATAGAGGAAGATGGCGACATTGGCGTCCTCTGGAGGGAAGAAATGCGTAATATACTTGACCAGCCCATAGCCTACTACCATGCCGAGAACAATGCAGAGCACTACGGGGGCAATCTTCTCGAACAGATCCTGGGTGACGAATCGCAGGGCCATAATGACCCCGATGGAGACCGCAGCGCCCATCAAGCCGCCAAATGCGCCCCACGGCACGGGATCCTGGGGTTGCATCACCTGCTCGCCCGCCAGCTTGTTCTGCTCAGCGGCGTAATCGTTATAGTTATCGACGAGCAAGACGGCCCACAACGTCCCCATGAGAATGCAGGCCAGCACGAAGATGACTCGAATTATTTTTATCATGAATATACTACCTTATGGTGAGGCGCCGGCCAGGTTCTCAAGAAGTCGCCGACACAATTAACGTTTCAATTTATATCACCCGGTTGACTCTGACACAAGCGATCGACTACTCCGTTTTCCTATCCGGGCAGCCGTTCGATACACGCGCGTACGAGCTTCGTGAGCTTCGGTTCGGCCCCGTTTGCCGTTGCGATAATCTTCTCGATCTCGACCGGCTCGAGCGCATCTGGAAAGCATTCGTCGGTGATGACGGAAAAGGCCAGTACCTTCATTCCCCCATGCACCGCGACAATCACCTCCGGCACGGTGCTCATTCCTACGACGTCCGCCCCCAGCGTGCGCATCATCCGGTATTCAGCGCGCGTCTCGAGGCACGGTCCCGGACATGCCAAGTATACTCCTTTCTGTAGTTTAATGCCCATCTCGAGTGCAAGGGTTTCCGCGAGGTCGATCAAATCCCGCGTATAGGGCTGCGACATATCGGGGAAACGCGGTCCCAGGGCGTCGTCATTCGGACCGATCAGCGGGTTATCGCCCATAAAGTTGATATGGTCCTCGATTACCATGATATCGCCCGCGCGAAATTGCGGGTTGAGGCCTCCGGCCGCGTTGAACGCCACCAGCACGTCGACCCCAAGCGCGCGCATGACACGCACGGGAAACGTCACTTGCCCAAGAGAATAGCCCTCGTAGCGGTGAAAACGCCCGGACATGGCAACGACAGGCTTGCCCGCCAGATGTCCCAGCAGCAGTTCACCGGCATGGGACTCGACAGTGGAGACCGCAAAATGTGGCAGTTTCGTGTAGCTCAGCCGCGCTTCGACATCGAGCTGTGCTGCCAGGCCATTCAGACCAGTGCCGAGAATCACTCCGACTTGCGGCTGCAACGCGCACTCCGCCTGGATTACTTTTGCCGTTTCATCTATGTGTTGACGTAATTCAGACACGATACACTCCCATTACTCTTTTATATCAAAACTATTCAACCGCTCTCGGGGATTCTGGATAGCCTTCCTTGCTTGTTCCAGGGTAATCCCTGCGATAACGAGCCGTTTCACGCGTGATTTCTCACCGCTGATGATTCCGACAGCGCGCTTAGGCACGCCGAACGTTTTCGCCAGAAACGCTTTGAGCGCCTTATTGGCCGCCCCCTCGGTGGCCGGAGCCGTCAGGGCAACCCGAATACGTCCATCCGGTTCGCACAGCAGGGCGTCACGCGAAGCCTTGGGCTGGACCCGGACTCTCAGAAAGACGTTTCCCTCCTTTTCGGTCATGGCCTCGAAGGCCATCTCTAACCTTCGAGCCACTGGCCCATGGCGCGGAACTTTTCCTGGCGTTTATGGGGCTGCCACACATTTTTATCGCAGCCCTCGAGAAACTCTCGAATATGGATACGCAGGGTCTGTGCTGCAGCATCAGGATCCCGATGTGCCCCGCCGGGCGGTTCGCGCAACACTTCATCGATGACGCCGAGACTATGCAACTCGTCTGCCGTGATACGCAGCGCGGAAGCCGCCAATTCCTTGCGTTCGGCATCACGCCACAGGATTTCAGCGCAGCGTTCCGGCGGGCAAATCACGTATATCGCCCATTCAAACATGGCCACGACATCGCCCAACGCGATACCCAGCGCCCCCCCGCTTCCACCTTCGGCGAGCACGACGGAAAACACAGGGGTCTTGAGCGCCAGCATGGCGCGAAGGTTCTCCGCGATTGCGGGTCCCTGGCCGCGCTGCTCCGCTTCGATGCCCGGATGAGCCGCCGGCGTATCGACAAAGGTTATGACAGGATAACCAAAGCGCTCGGCTAAGTTAAATAAACGCAAAGCCTTACGGTATCCTTCGGGGTGTGCCATACCGAAATTGCGCCGCAGTTTTTCGTCGGTGGAAACGCCCTTCTGCTGGCCGACCACGACTACGGTACGGTCTTCGAAGCGCCCGAGTCCGCCAATCAGGGCCGGGTCATCTCCCACCGCGCGGTCTCCATGCAATTCGATGAAATCATCCAAAATACGGGAGATGTAGTCCAGCATGCGCGGGCGCAAGGGATGGCGCGCAAGCTGCACGCGCTGCCAGGGTGTAATGGCGGAAAACACACGCTCGAGTTCGGCATCTAACTCGCGCTGCAAGGCTTCGCGTTCTTCTTCGCCGCCCGCCATCCGCATCCGTGTTTCCAGTTCGATACTGCGCTTCTCGAAAGGCAGCCACGGATCGAGCGCGGACCGGGCACTGTCGACTAGTTCGATCGGATTATCCTGCATCCATCCCCCCCGCACTTGTACTATAGGCTTTCGAGTTCATGGCGAGTATTTTAGCACGACTCGACCGCACGCTGCATGTCGGCGTTCGCCTGTTACACTGTTGACTGGTTTCTGGACACCCGCCCCTCGGGATTTAGAGCCTCCGCGTATCCTGTCTGCTATCCACCGCTGCCGGAGATGCTGCACGAGCCCCAAGATTCTCGCGCAGCAGGCGGTAATTCGTCTTCAGACCGTACCACGCCGCCACGGCCATCACAATAAGACAGGTGATAAGGGCCACATTCCATATCACGCGCTTCAGACGGCGGGGCATTTCACCCCTCATAAGAGATTCTTTGTTCATCAGTACGATGAAACAGAGCACCGCGATGGGCATGAGCAGCGCGTTGATGCTCGATGCGGTAATGGCTGTCTGCCAGGGCAGCCGAGCGCCTACGCCCAAGATTCCGATCGCCGGCAGGAGCGCAAACCAAAACCGGGCGCGCTTGCTCTCGGAAAGGTTGAACATCTCGCACCCGATGAAGCTGCACGCCAGCATATGCGTGACGATAGTGCTGAACCCGATGGCCAGCATGCCCGTCCCAATCAGAAGCAACGCAATGCCGTCGCCCCACTGCTCATGTCCGAGAAATCTGCCGAAGGTGGGCCCCAACACCGGAACGATGGCTCGGATGTCCCGAACGGGCTCTCCAACGCCGCCCGCATCGGGGCCGATGGTATTCGCGACACCGATGATCATGAACCCCGTGGCGAAGAAGAACGGGATCGCCATGCCGGTAACCAAGTCGAAGTAAGCGAGCTCTTTGTGCTGACTGCCCCACCCTCTTCGGCGCAGGGCATACGCGTAGAGAAAGAACATGTTGATGCCGGTCACGGCAG
>SLSB01000012.1 GCA_007130675.1 Candidatus Hydrogenedentota bacterium
CCGGCCGCAATACGCCCGCAACCGCGCCGATATCGTGGTAGACCACGGCAATTTCGGATGCGGGGACGTTTTCGAGGATCAGGGTCTTGACCGTGCGAAAGATGGTTTCGGCTTCCTCGGTAACACCTGCGCAAGGCACGACTTCGAGATTGCGTTCGAGGTTCTCGAAGGCAGGTGCGCCGCCCCGCCACAAGAGGTATGTAGAAGCATATTCACACAGCGTGGCCGGCGAAGGCGCATCCTGCCGCTCGATCGAGGCTTCGAACGCCGTTTCGAGCCGTTCCAGTGTGCGCCGTTGAAGGGCATACAGGTCGGCGGCCTCGGGCCGTGCGTCGAGGCGCAACGCAAACGCCAGCCTCGGTATGCGTTGCGCCAGCGCTGCAATTAACTGAAACTCGGACTCGGTAAAATCGTCAAATCCGTCAAAGGCGATCAATTTGACGTCCTCGAGCAGCTTGACGTCCTGCTTTTCCTCGAGGATGCGGCGGGCCTGCCAGTACACGCCGATCATGTCGTACGCGCGGCACTCGATCAGGCGGTCCTGATAGGCTTGATACGCCTCGGCCACCACGGCATCCAGCGGGCTCGGATGCTGCCTGGCGCTGATTCGCTCGCGGAAATCCTCGGGCTCGACGGCGGCCTGTTTGAGCGCTTCGATCACGCGCAGGAGATGGTGCACAAATCCGTTGGACCCGGCCGCGGGCCCGGCGTCGTCGAGTTTGCCCGACGCCGACAACTGCGCCAAGACCTCGTGCACCATCAGACGCCGTTCGACTTCGTTCAGCCGCACTGCGTCGGCGCCACCTTCTTTCAGAATTGCCTCGGCGAACGACTGAAGCGTCATCACCGGGCGGCCCCATACACCGGGCGCATCGGAATCGCGCAGCAGGGTTTCGAGACGCCGCCGGGCGAGTTGACCTGTCGGCGTGAGCAACAGCGCGTGGCCCCAGTGCTCGTGCAGCAGGGCATCCAGCTTCTTTGTGCGTTCAGACGATTGGGTTCCTGCCAGCACCTGGACAGCCGCCATGCCTACAACTCCTCGTAGTCTTTGATCTCGTAGTGATAGCCCTGTTCGGTCAGGAAAAGCTGCCGTTTCACGCTGAAATCCTGGTCGCAAGTATCGCGCGACACCAGCGAATAGAAATGCGCTATCGAGCCGTCCTCTTTTGGCCGTAGAATGCGGCCGAGGCGTTGCGCTTCTTCCTGCCGCGAGCCGAATGTGCCGGACACCTGCACGGCCACATTGGCGTCGGGCAGGTCAATGGCGAAATTGGCCACTTTCGACACAATCAGCAGCTTCTCTTCGCCCCTTCTGAACGCATCATACAACGCTTCGCGCCGTTTGTTCGCGGTCTGCCCGGTAATAATGGGCGCTTTCATCGTCTTGGCCAGGGCGCGCAACTGATCGAGATACTGGCCAATAATGAGAACATTGTCGCCCTTGTGCCGCTCGACCAGCATTTTGCAGATGCTCGCTTTGATCGGATTGGTCGAGGCGATGCGAAACTTGCCGCGTTTGTCAGTGATCGCGTACCGGTAGCGCTCGTCTTCCGGCAGGGGAATGCGCACCTCGGTGCAGGCCGCCGTGGCGATCCAGCCCTGTTTTTCGAGCACTTTCCAGGGCACATCGTATTTCTTCGGGCCGATGAGGCTGAACACATCGTCTTCTCGGCCGTCTTCGCGCACGAGCGTCGCAGTCAAGCCGAGCCGCCGCCGGGCCTGGAGGGTGGCCGTCGCGCGAAACACCGGCGCCGGGAGCAAATGCACCTCATCGTAGATCACCAGCCCCCAGTTGCCCTTATCGAACAAATCGAAATGCTGGAACTCGCTCTCCTTGGATTTGCGGTAGGTCAGCACCTGGTAGGTCGCCATGGTCACCGGGCGGATCTCCTTCGATTCGCCGCTGTATTCGCCGACCTGTCCGGGGTCGAGCGTGGTTTTGTCGAGCAATTCGCTCTTCCACTGGCGCAGCGCCACCGTATTGGTGGTGAGCACCAGCGTCTGGGTCTGGAGGCGGTGCATCACGCCGATGCCGACCACCGTCTTGCCCGCGCCGCAGGGCAGCACGATAGCCCCGCTCCCGCCGCGGTTCGAACCGCCCGCGTAGAAGGCGTCGACGGCCTCGATCTGGTATCTGCGCAGCGAAAATTCCTTGTCGCCGAGGGTTGTGCCGCGCAACGCGAATTCGAGCGGCGCGCCTTCGACGTAGCCGGCCAGGTCCTCGACCGGAAACCCCACCTTGATCAGGGCGCTTTTGAGGTTGCCGCGCTCGACCGGCTTGACGACCACGCGGCGGCCGTCTTCCACGCCTTCGATGTACGGCTGCAGCGATTTCTGCCGCCGCAATTGCGTGATCAGCAGTTCGTCGGCGGATTCGAGCACGAGCATGCCGTCTTCGCGCTTGTAGAGCTTCAGGCGCCCGTAGCGGGACACGGTATCACGAATCTCGAAGAGGATATTCTCGGGTACTTCGTATTTGCTGAATGCCTCGAGGTGGGCGATTATCTCCTCGGCGTTCATTCCGGCTGCCGCGGCATTCCATAGCGACAGGGGCGTGATCCGGTAGGTGTGGATGTGCTCGGGGGATTTGACCAGCTCGGCAAATGGCGCGATGGCGTCGCGCGCGTCCTCGAAGCGCGGGCCGTCGGTCTCGAGCAGAATGGACCGGTCGGACTGCACAATCAGCGGGTTTGCGTGTTGAACTTGCATAGACCTTTCAGGCGCCGGCGCGCCGAGCGCCGCATTGTAGAACACCCCCGGCGGAAGGAGTGCGTCACGACCCGCGCCCCGCAGACCACCACCCGGGCGCACACACCGAGGATTGTATCAAAAGGCTCGGGCAAGAGCATAGGCCGCCGCGGGCGCTGGGCTTGTCCCAGGCACACGACCTCAAGTCCACATCGCGCTGAAGGTGCGGCACAACTGGAGACCTTGCGGTCGTGAGAGCGGCTCGGTCAGGAGACCGTGCCGCAGCGAGAGCGGGGATGCCGGTAGTCGCAGAAGTGGGCAGGAAGGGTTGGGCCGAATGGACGCTATGGACGCCATGGACGGAGGCCGGGATTGTGCTCTTCGACTTTCTCCGGCGGGGTCTACGCGTCGAGGCGGTACAACTCGCCGAATTTGCGTTCGAGGTAGGCCACGTAGGCATCGGGCGAGGGGTCATGGCCGGTGATATCGCGTATGAGTTCGGGGGCGAGCTTGCGGCGGCCATGGACGTGCACATGTTCACGCAGCCACTCGAGGACCGGCGCGAACGTGCCCGCCTCGACATGGTCCCAGAGCCCTGGGATCTGTTCGAGCATGGCATCGAACAACTGCGCGGCATACAGGTTTCCGAGGGCATAGGTTGGAAAGTAGCCGAACGCCCCGTGCGACCAGTGGACGTCCTGGAGGCATCCCCGGGCGTCATCGGGCACGTCGAGGCCGAGATACTGCTTCACTTTGGCGTTCCAGGCTTCGGGGATGTCCCTGGCCTCGAGTTTGCCCTCGATGAGGGCCACCTCGAGCTCGAACCGGATGATAATGTGCAGGTTGTAGGTGCATTCGTCGGCCTCGACGCGGATGAGCGAGGGTTCGACGAGATTCACCGCGGCGTAGGCGTCTTCCGGCGCGATGTTGTCGAACCGGCCGGGGAAAAGCTCGCGCATGACGGGCAGATAGCACCGCCAGAACGGCAGGCTGCGCCCGATCATGTTCTCCCACATGCGCGACTGGGATTCGTGCATGCCGAGCGACGGCCCATCGCACAGAGGCGTGCGCCGGTCGGCGTCGGCGTGTCCCTGCATGTAGAGCGCGTGTCCGCCCTCGTGAATTGAACTCATCAGACACGAGAACAGCGCGTCTTTGTGGATGCGGGTGGTGACGCGGACGTCGCCGGTGTCGAAATAGATCGAGAAGGGATGGATGGACTTGTCTTGACGGCCCGCCTCAAAATCGTAGCCCATATCGCTGAGAATGCGCAGCGAAAATGCCCACTGTGCCTGTTCATCCCATTCGCCGGTCATCCAGGGCAGTTCGGGTTGGCCCGCCGCGACAATCCGCTCGACCAGGGCGCTCTGCCGGGGCGCGAGACCGCCGAAAATGCGCTCGAGTTCGGCGGTGGTCATGCCGCGCTCGAATTCTTCGAGCAAGGCATCATAGGGCGATGCTTCGTACCCAAGATAGTCAGCCTTCTCTCGGGAGAGCCGGACCAGGGTCTCGAGATTGGGCTGAAACAGCGCGAAATCGGATGTGCGCCGCGCCTCGATCCATACGGCCAGCGCCTTGCTCTGTTCGGCCGCGAAGGCATGGACAAAGTCCTCGGGCAGCTTAACCGCGCGTTCGTAATCGTGGAGGGTCACTTCGACCAGTTTGGCGTCGTCCGCATCGAGCGTATCGGTGCGTTCGCGCAACCCGTACAACAACGCGCCGAGACTCTCGGCGGTCAGCAGACGGTGTTCGAGCGCGCTGAGCGTGGCCAGTTGAAAGCTGCGGGCTTCGGCTCCTTTCGGAGGCATGCACGTTTCCTGATCCCACTGGAGCAGGGCAATCGCTGCATGGACATCGCTGATTTCGCCGAGTTTTCGCCGCAATTCCTGGATATCGACCGTCTTACTCATTGGCAAGGCTCTCCTTTTGGCCGCGATTCATCACGTTTCGGTCCTTTGCGCGGCACTTACAACGCCAGCACCGGCACGCCGAGCCCCTGGGCCGCTTCCGCCACGTCTTCGCGGCACGTAAACAGTAGAATCTGGGGCAGTTCGGTCAACTCTGCCAGCAAGGCAAGCGCGCGGGCGAGGCGCGCATCGTCGTAATTCGCGAAGGGATCGTCGAGCACCATGGGCACGCGCTCGCCTTTCTCGCATAGGTTGGCGACCAGCGCGAGACGCAGCGCGAGATAGACCTGATCGACAGTGCCCTTGCTCAGATGTTTTCGGGGAGACGCGTTTCGCTTTCCGGCCTCGGGGATGGCTACCGTCACCTGCAAATCGGAGCTGAGCGCGAGTTCGGTGTAGACGCCGCCGGTAATCTGGCTCAGGTAGCGGCTTGCTGTCTTGGCAAGGGCGGGCACAATCTGTGTGTGGCGGGCGCGGGCCTCTTCCTCGATAATGGCGGCGGCATGGGCTGCGGCATCCAATTCGCGCTGTAGGACTTCGGCGCGTTGCGCGACGACGGCGCGCTCCTCTTCGATTTCGTTTATGGTGCGGAGCCCCGCCGAGCGCTCGGCTATGGCCAGCTCGAGCGCATGGGCTTCCTTGCCGCGGGCCTCGAGTTGCTGTTGCACGCGGTCGAGCGCCGCCTTCATCCCGGGTCCTTGCTCGAGTGAAAGCTGGCCGCCGTTCGGAATTTGGCTGAGCCCGTCGCGCAGGTCCTCGAGGGAGTCGCTTCCCAGCAGCGTATCGAGCTGCTCGCCCAGCGAGGTGCGCTTGATGCGGGCTTCGCGGTACTCGCGCGCCTGCGCGGCCAGCGCGCGGTATTCGTCGACGGAATCCACGCCGACATTGTCCAGCAATTGTGCCAGTTCCTCTTGGGCTTGTTCGAGGTCGCGCCGGTCCTGCTCGAGTTGTTGCTCGAACTCATCGGCCTGCTGTTTGAGGGCATCGGCGCTGGCGCGGCGCGGCCGCAGTTGGGCAATGCGTATGGCGTAGGCTCGCAGCGCGGCCAGCGCGCTGGTATGGTTTGCTTCTTCGCGGTACCCCGCTTTGCGCAACAGTTTGCGCACCTCGAGGGAGAGCCGTTTCTCTTCGCTTTCCTTGGCCGCCAGCTTGTCTGCGGCGCGGCGTGTTTCCAGGCTGAGGTTGTCGAGCTGCCGCTGCTGCTCGTCTCTCCTGTGCGTGGCCTCGCGGCGTCTTTGATAGGCGGCGATTGCATGAGCCGCCGCCTCGTGCACATCGTGTTCGTTTTCGATGGTTTCGCCAAGCCGG
>SLSB01000066.1 GCA_007130675.1 Candidatus Hydrogenedentota bacterium
CGCTCCGCATCATCAAGGCCTTCGGCCTCCGGGTTTGCGCCAAGCAACACGCCGCCGCTTGGCGCGCGTATCCGGGGCGTTGCGCCCAATTGCACCACCCGTGCGGGAGGAATACCGCTATTAGCCGCGCGTGTCGGGTCTCCAAGCAAGATGCGGTAGCCCGCGAGATGGGGAAACAGGTCCACCATCTCGAGTGCGGCCCATGCAGACCGGGACCTGCTCAGGATGTGGGCGGCAACCAGTTCGACGGGAGGCCCATCGAGTGCAGGCGTGCCGAGAAGCGGGTTCCGTTCGATACACACCACCACGCCTGCTTCGTTCATGCCGCTGAAGCCGCCCCCACCCGTAGGCAATCCAACCATGAGATAACGGTAGCCGTCTTCGGGCCGCACGTCGTAGACCACCGGCGTCACGGGGTCGGGCCCGCCGAAGTTGCGCGCGATCAGAATGTCGTCCGCCCCAGCCTTCAACCCCACCACCGCAACCATGGTGCAAAATGATTCCTGGGGCAACTCCGCGATCTCCTCGAACGTCTCGAGCATCCCGAGCATCCGCCCGCATTGGACGAGCCAGGCCGCGTCAAAGGGCATATTCGCGCCCGCGGCCGCTCCAACCGTTTCCCCAAACAGTGCGCTGGGAAGCCCCGTGAGCATCGGCCGCGCCTGCATGGCCAGCCAGGGAATGGTGATGTTCGTGGTTTCGAGGTACCGCTGCACAAAATCCGGCAGAAACGCCCAAAACGGCTCGGGCAGCCCAACTTCGCCCGAGACGCACCGGGCAACATACCGCTGCTCGAATTCGGTCAGCATCGCGTCGCGAAACACAGCCCCGCGCGCATACCCGCGCTGGTACGCCGGGCCACGCAGGATCACCCGCTGAATCCCCTCCCGGACGTCTTTCTCGGGCGAATCGCCGCTCAGGGCGGGCACTTCGGCTTCGCCCCGCGTGAGTAACCGCGAGAACTCCATCGCGAGCAAATCCCCCATGGCCGGCCCGTAGAACGACAGCGTGGTTGCCGGTCCGGGAATACCGTATTGCTGGGGGCCTATAAAGAAAAACAGATATTCGTTCGCCATGCTGACGGTGAACTGGGCGTCATACCCGCGCTCGAGACATTTCTCGCGCAAACCAAGTGAGATCTGCGCGGACGGCGCTCCCGGCAGGAATGTCATGGCCAGACCGCCAATCTCGAGCGTCGTCAACAACGCTGTCGAAGGCAGATACGCATCCACCAACGTGGGCGGAAGCACGGCCCGCGTATGCGCCACCTCGATCGACACATTGTCCGAGACAATCCCCTGAGCCGTCTCGAATGCCCGGGCGGCCAGCGCTTTCCCGAACGCTTCCGCCCCAGCCCAGCCTTCGGTCCCGCCCGGCGTGACACATGCGGCGTCCCCGCACGCGCCCTGGAGAAACATTGCCACACACCCCGGCTCTGCGAGACGCTCGAGTTCCGCGCAGAAATGGCCTGGAAACCCGGCGCTCAAGGTCAGCATCTCGGGGCCGGGCACCTCGATCGCGCTGCACACGGCGCCAAAATTCCCGACAAGTGCAAGAGGTTTCCCGTCCGAATCGTTTACCCGAAGAACGCCCAACTGCCCGTCGACAGACCCGCCCTCGAGCAAGGAATTGCGGATCATCCCGCTGGCTTGGGTGGTTCCAAAACCGATGGACGCGCGTTTGCGGTTGTCGATAGCGTCGCGCATGGCATTGGCGAACGCCTCCGCTGTCGAATCGACCAGCTCGGGCATGTAACGCCCTGTAAACAGACGGAAAACCAGCGGCCGAACCATTCCCCCGGGCCCGGTCATCGTGTGGGTAGCCGCAAGAATAATGTTCTCGCGCGGCACTTCCCGGGGGGCGCGCTCGAGCACGGCTTCCCGCAGTTCCGGGGTGATCGCGCACAGATCAGCCGACACAAGCAACACGCGCGTCGCACCGTCATCCAGATACAGGGCGCGCACCCAGAGCGGGTCACGAATCGAGACCGCCCCCCGGCCCATCCGCTGATAATGGCCGGCCAGCGGCGTACCCAGTTCCGGCGTGATCTCGGCTTTCGCCGCGCCCGCCTCGAGCGCCGCAGCCGCTCCGGCACACAACACCACCGCCAAAATGCCTGCTATCAACCGTGTAACCATATGCTACCCGCTGGAGAATCCCGATCTTCGTTCTTCGATCAATACGTGGAGACCATCCCCCGCATCGTGGGCCTGCACTGCCAATTGCTCGTCTTCGCCTCATCCTGCCGCACAGGACGCTCTGCGCGCACCCGCACCTCAAATCAAACGCAGCAGGTACGTAGCCAACGCCCCGGCTGGCAGACGACTAACTACCGGACATTCCCCGATACGTCGTTTCCGTAACACCGGTTTCCAAAACCTCTTCGCCCTCTCACCGGCTTGCCGTCAAGTGTAGCATAGCCCGCGCCGCCAATGGCAATGCCGTGCGCTGTCTTGTCAGCGTGCGAGAGGGCTTTTCGCGGTACGCCCGTCGTTCTGGGCACGGTCAATGCCTTTTTGTTCTGGCGCGCCTGTGTGCGGCGGCGGTAAAGCCGCCCGGCGAACCCGCACTCTTCCTAAAACGCTGCGGCCTGCGCCTTCAGCGGGCGGTCAAGGAGATAGATGCAAAGGTTCAGCGGCGACAACGCGCCAGCGTTTTCGGAGGTCACGCGGCCTCTATATCCGAGGTGCAATGCGGACACCGCACCGCTTTGAGCGGAATGGACAACTGGCATTTCGGGCAGTCTCTCGTTGTCGGTGCGGCAGCGATCTCTTCCTGGCGGCGCAGCCGGTTCATGGTCTTCACGACCGTGAACAGGGCGAGCGCGACTATCAGGAAACTGATCAGTGCGTTCACGAAAAGGCCGTAATTCAGCGTCACCGCACCGCTGGCCTGTGCGTCTGCCAACGTCGGAAACGGACCGGCGTCGACGCGGTCTTTCAATACGACGAAGAAGTTGGAGAAATCGACCCCGCCCAACAATAAGCCCAGCGGTGGCATCAGCACATCATCCACCAGACTGCGCACGATCGTGGTGAATGCTCCGCCGACAACAATGCCCACCGCCATGTCCACCATATTGCCGCGCACGGCAAACTCTTTGAATTCCTTCCACATGACTGCTCACTCCTTTCCGCCTCGCATCAGACGCTGGCAAGACAAAGCCCATCCGAGGCACTTTCGCACATAAGGCCGCACTTGCGCAATGGCCTTCCGAAGGTGCCCGAACGAGCGCATTTGGCACGGGATGCCTCGTCGTGATATTGTATACACGAGAGTAAATAAGTGCCTGTTATGGACATAGGGGGAAACAGCAGAATTCGCACAGGGTTGTGCGGCGCGGGGGCCGCGGGACTTCCGGAGACGGTACATGCTTCAAGATCAGGGGAAGACCGAAGAACTGTTTTCGGTTGGTTCGCCCGCAGTAATTCATATCAATCCCGGAGAAAGGGACGAGAGACGCTACTCGACCGTTGTTCGCGGATGGCTTCTCAACAGTTACGTATTGCTGGACAGGCCTTTGGCCGAGGATGACGACACAGACTTCTCGAAGCCGCAGCGGTGTTTGGTTCGGTTTGTTTCAGAAGGGAAGGCGTGTGGATTTCCCAGCGCGCTGCTAAAGGGCAACAGCGCTTCGCCATATCTGCGCGTATCATGGCCCCGCAAAATCGAATGCATTGGCATTCGCAAACACGAGCGGGTCGAGGTGCAGGTCCCTTGTGTGATCGCGCGCGAGGAGCACAGCGACGTCAAGGGAGAAGTGATGGACTTGAGCGCCGGCGGGTGCGGCGTATGGGTAGAAGACCGGATCGCCCCCGATACGCCTGTCAAGCTGTCGTTCGACCTGCCTGACGCAAGCCGCGTGTCCGATGCGCATGCATGCGTCCGCAGCGTACGGCCTTGCGGCAAGGGATTCCTGCTGGGTTGCATGTTCGACCAAGAAGAAGAAGCCCGCACCGTCTGCGATTTCTTTGTCTCGGCCACCATCGAACGCATGCGCGGCGGCGGCCTGCAGAAGCGTGCCTTACTGTTGGAGAGCCAAGATGTCCGCTCCGATGGCACCCGGATGAAGCTCGAGGAAAAAGGCTACCGGGTGATCACGGTAACCGGCGTGCTCGATGCCTTTTTCAGTCTGCGCATGGCCTCGCCCAACTGTTTCTGGATCGGCGCCGAACAGGCCGAGCTGTCCGCCTTCGACATCTGCCGCATTATCCGCGAGACAAAAGGGTTCGAGAAATTGCCGATCTTTGTGATCGGCGGCAGTGACATGGGACTTGCCGAGGAGCTCAAAGAAGTCGATGCGGTCTACGTGGCTTCGATCGAAATTGTGGACAAAGTACTCGACTGAGCCCTGCCTGCGAGGCGCCACGCATTACATGTCGCTCTGAGGCACTACTTGCACCCGCTTGGGCACTCTCGATACCATACAGAACAAGTGTTTGTGGCGAAAACCGATACTTCAAGGAGCAAACCGTGCGGATTTTACTTGCGTGCGCGTTGTCAGCAGTAGCGGCAGGAGCCGCGTTTGGGCAGACGGTCTTTATCGAGGCCGAGAGCTTCGACAACTTGGGCGGCTGGGTCGTCGATCAGCAGGCCATGGACCAGATGGGCTCGCCGTATGTGTTGGCACACGGCATGGGCGTGCCCGTCGATGACGCCGAGACGGTGGTCGTGTTTCCCGAGACCGGTGACTACCGCGTGTGGGTCCGCACGCGCGATTGGGTGGCCTCATTTGGCGCGTCGGGCGCGCCGGGGCGCTTCCAGTTGCTGGTCAACGGCACACCGCTCGATACGGTGTTTGGCACCCAAGGGGAAGCATGGCATTGGCAAGACGGGGGGATGGTGTCGATAACCGACACTAGGGTGCGCTTGGGTCTTCGCGACCTGACCGGGTTCGCGGGCCGCTGCGACGCCATTCTGTTCTCGAAAGACACGGGCCTCGAGCCGCCTGATTCCGGAGACGCGCTCCTCGATTTTCGACATCACCACCTGGGATTGCCCGAGACCCCGCCCGATGCAGGCGAATTCGATTTTGTGGTGGTGGGCGGCGGCATCGCCGGCACCTGCGCCGCGGTTTCGGCCGCGCGCCTCGGGCTGAACGTCGCGCTGGTGCAGAACCGCCCGGTGCTCGGCGGCAACAACAGCTCCGAGGTGCGGGTCCATCTTCACGGCAGGACCAATCTGCCGCCCTACCCGGCGCTGGGCAACTTGGTGCGCGAACTGGATTCCGGTATGCGCGGCAACGCCCAACCCCCCGAGAACTATGACGACCCCAGGAAGCTGCGTGTCGCGGGCGCCGAAGAAAACCTCACCCTGTTTCTCAATATGCACGCCTACGAGGTGGAAATGGACGGTGACCGCATCGTGGCCGTCATCGCAAAAAACACCCGCACGGGCGGTGACCTGCGGTTTCCCGCCCGGTGGTTTGCCGATTGCACCGGCGACGGCTCGGTCGGATTCCTGGCTGGGGCGGACTACCGCATGGGCCGCGAAGGCCGCGAGGAAACCGGCGAGGAGCTCGCCCCAGAGGAGCCCGACAACATGACCATGGGATCCTCGGTGCAGTGGTACTCGGTCGAGACAGACGAGCCATCGCCGTTTCCCGAGTGCCCTTGGGCCGAGCCCTTCACCGAAGAGACCGCGCAGAAGGTCACCATGGGCGAGTGGGACTGGGAAACCGGATTCAACCGCAACCAAGTCACCGAAATCGAGTACATTCGCGACCACAAGTTCCGGGTTATCTACGGCAATTGGGATTTTCTCAAGAACCGCAGTCAGGACCGCGAGGACTACGCAAATCGCAGACTGGACTGGGTAGCCTACGTCGCCGGCAAACGCGAGTCCCGCCGTCTGATGGGCGACGTCGTCCTCCAACAACAGGACATCGA
>SLSB01000622.1 GCA_007130675.1 Candidatus Hydrogenedentota bacterium
CGAGGGGGTCGAGACAGACTGTGTGGCCTCGGACAACGAAGCCGCTGGTTACCGGTTGACGCGCGCCCTTATCGAGAAAGGCCACCGCCGGATTGGCTTTGTCGGGCTTCAAACCCAACCTTTTTCGAGCGTCCGCGAACGTTGGCAGGGCTATCGGCGCGCCCTGGACGAAGCGGGCATCGCCTACGACGAACGGCTTGTGGGCGGTCAAACTCCGCAGCTCGAAAGAGACGCCGGCGAGTACACAAACGCCGTTATGGCCTTGCCGGACAGACCCACCGCGTTTGTGGGCATTCACGACCGGGTCGTGAAACTGTTGTACGACTACCTGTCCGAGCTTGGCTACGAGATTCCCGAACAGGTGGAATTTGCGGCGTTGGACGACGGGCATCCTCCGGAGCGCCCGGACGTGCCCATGCTGCGGCTCAGGCAGCAGGCCCATCTCATCGGCGCTACAAGTGCGTCGATGTTGTTGGAGCGGATTGAGAACCCCGGGTTGCCCCCGCGCCAGGTGCGCGTGGAACCTTTGCCGGCGGAAGACCGCAGTGAAGAAGAGCGCCCGGGAGAATTGGCAGCCGCGCCGTAGCTGGCGCAGAAAGGAGGGATGCAGGCAAGATATCTGGCATGACCCACCCAGCTTCGGGTCGTTGGTGACGGCCGGGAGTTTGCCGCACGGAATGATGCGTATGTGAAATAGGAAGAGCTTGGCGAAGCGGCAGCGCGCGGGCCTTCCGGGAAACGAATAATGACTGAGGAGACATGACATGAGACGCAGAGGTTTCACATTGATCGAACTGCTGGTGGTGATCGCGATCATCGGCATCCTGGCGGCGATCTTGCTGCCGGCACTGGCGCGTGCCCGCGAAGCAGCCCGCCGCGCGGCGTGCTCCAACAACCTTAAGCAGTGGGGACTCGTCTTCAAGATGTACGCCAATGAGTCCCGGGGCGAGCTGTGGCCCCCGAACCAGGTGTATAAGTACCGTGAAGTTGAAGGTGACTTTAACAGCCGTTGTTACCGCACGGATTTCCCGGAGATGGTCGCCAACGGCACGTCGATCTATCCCGAGTACCTCACCGACACGAACATCGCAATTTGCCCGTCGGATGCGGCTGGTATCGAGCGGCACAAGTGGTGGCATGCGAACTCAAATCCGGAGCTTCCGCTTGACCCTTGCAGGTTTCGCGGCACGTCGTACAGCTATATCGCGTGGCTCATTGACTTGGACCCTCATCTGCTCGTCGACGAGAATGACGTCTTGTTCGAGGATCCTGATCCCGTCAATGCGCTCATGAACGGATTCACTATGGAATTCGTCGTGGACTTCAACGACTTCGTAACGGAGTGGCGCGGACCTGGATCGGGCGTTCTGGATTTCGATCCCTCGTTCTTTGAGCGCGATATCCCAGTTGGCGAAGAGACGATGTACCGTCTCCGCGAGGGTATCGAGCGGTTTTTGATTACCGACATCAATAATCCCGCCGCCGGCGCGAGGGCGCAGAGCACGATTGCCGTTATGTGGGACGATTTCAACCCGGCCAAGCCGGAGCTTATCAACCACATTCCGGGCGGGGGCAACGCGCTCTTCATGGATGGCCATGTCGAGTTCATTCGCTACCCGGGCGAGACCCCGATCTCGAAGGCGTTTGGCGCGATTATCGCCGCAGGACAATCATGAGCAGCCTGCGGACCTGATTTCGTCACTCAGAGTGGACAACGGCGGCGTCTCGAGAGAGGCGCCGCCGTTGCTGTTTCTGTCTTTTTTTCGCGCATTGCTGAGGCTGAGTGTTCCATCTTCGACGAGGTTTTTGAAACCCTTGAACTACTTGGGGCGCTGTCGACTTCGACAGCGCCCCTTTCCCACAGGCTTCATCCCATTGTGCCGCCTGGAAACCTATGCGCGGATATCGAGCAGTTGTCCCACCCCCGGCGGTTGCGAAGGCCGTATCCCGGCCGATTCGATAAGCCTTTGGGCCTGCTCCCCCTGTTGTTCCATGACTTGCTTCTGTTTGGCGAGTGCGGCCGCCTGCCGGGCCACACCCATGGATATTTCTGGCGTGCCTGCGGTGCCTACTGCATGAGTTGCTGCCATACGTCTCACCCTCCCTGGTGCGTCTTGGAGACCACGTGCGTCCGCGTTTTTCCCCGTGCCTTGAATCTGCTCTCAGCTACTCTGTTTATACCATAAGGACCGTTAATCACGCAAGCGATAGCTAGTTTTTATTGTTTTACTGATTGGGTTTGCTGGTTTATGCACTGTTTTCCCCCACGCTCACATCTGCCACCCTTCGGGAGAGAAAAACGACACCTCGCGACGCGGTATGGCGATTCATTCGACGGCGCTCACAGTGGAGCGGGCTCCAATTACGGGGGACGGGCCGTTCTTGTGCTGACAGCGTCCTCCGGCATTTGAGAATCGCACTCGATTCATGCCAAGCCGACTTCGAAAAATCTGGACGCTCCTCAGTGGAATGCAGTGCAATATCGGGGATATCCGAGCACTCGCTGCCCTGCGAGGCGCAAGGCCTGCCGATTTGGCACTCATCTTACTGATCTGCTAACAGTTTGCCATTTTGGCATTTGTATTGCCCGTCTTGACGGTCCCGTCGTGCCATTTGGGCAGACCGAGGCTGCTTCTTGGTGCTGCTCTGGACTTTGGGCTGTTGCGTAATTCATTTTATTTGAATGTGTTGAGCGATAACTTGACACGGCGGCACGCGGCTTGCTAGACTCAGTGAATTGGGTGCGCTCTATTGACGTTTTGGCGAATGTCCAAGGTGTCAAAATGGCCCAAAGAAATGGCACGAGGGTGTTTTCCTCGTTCCCAAGGTAACGAAGAGTCGATAAGAGAGTAAGGAAGTGTGCAACCGCTGGCGTATGCGCGTGTAGCGTGCCGGCAACAACCGAGGGAGTAAACACAATGAAAGTTCGTCCGTTAGCAGATCGGCTGCTTGTCAAACGGGAGGAGCCCAGCGAAACCGTTCGGGGCGGTATCATCATTCCCGACACGGCGAAGGAAAAGCCTCAGGAGGGCAAAGTCGTGGCCGTTGGCCCGGGTCGCGTGGATGACGAGGGCAAGCGTGTTGCCATGGAAGTGAAGAAGGGCGACCGGATTCTCATGGGCAAATACGCAGGTACTGAAGTGAAGATTGATGGGGAAGAGCACATCATTATGCGCGAGGAAGACGTGCTCGCGATCATCGAGTAGTGGGCGTGGCGCCTACTGTTCTTAACAGCGCATGGTGAATTAAAGGAGGTTTTACAACGATGGCTGCAAAGCAACTTCAGTTCGGCGAAGAAGCACGGCGCGGCGTGCTTGCCGGGATTACCAAACTGAGTAGAGCCGTGAAATCCACGCTTGGCCCCAAAGGGCGCAATGTGGTTCTTGACAAGAAGTGGGGCGCACCGACCGTGACGAAAGACGGCGTCACCGTCGCCAAAGAAATCGAACTTGAGGACAAGTACGAAAACATGGGCGCCCAGATGGTGAAGGAAGTGGCGTCGAAGACGTCCGATGTGGCGGGCGACGGCACAACGACGGCGACGGTGCTGGCCGAAGCGATTTATCGCGAAGGCCTGCGCAACGTGACCGCGGGCGCCAATCCCATGGCCCTGAAGCGTGGCATCGAAAAAGCCGTCAACGTGGTCGTCGAGGAGTTGGCGAAACAGAGCAAGAAGGTGCGCGGCGAGACCGACGTGATCCGCAATGTGGCGGCGATCTCCGCCAACAGCGATTTCGAGATCGGCGACATCATTGCCGAGGCCATGGAAAAGGTCGGCAATGACGGCACGATCACGGTCGAGGAAGCCAAAGGCATCGAGACCACTCTCGATATCGTCGAAGGCATGCAGTTTGACAAGGGCTACCTTTCGCCGTATTTCGTCACCGATGCCGAGTCGATGGAAGTGGCGCTCGAGGATGCCTACATCCTGATCCACGAGAAGAAGATATCGACCCTGAAAGACCTGCTGCCTCTGCTCGAGCAGATCGCGAAAAGCGGCAAGCCGCTCCTGATCATCGCCGAAGACATCGAGGGCGAAGCGCTCGCGACGCTCGTCGTCAACAAGATTCGCGGCACGTTCCAGGCCTGCGCCGTCAAGGCGCCCGGCTTCGGCGACCGCCGCAAGGCTATGCTGCAAGACATCGCCGTGTTGACCGGCGGCATCGCGATCACCGAGGACTTGGGCCGCAACCTCGAAGGCATCACGCTGGCCGACTTGGGCCGCGCGAAACGCGTTGTGGTCGATAAAGACAATACGACGATCGTCGAAGGGGCTGGGTCGAGTTCCGATATTATGGGCCGGATCAACCTGATTCGCCGTCAGATCGAGGAGACAACCTCGGACTACGACCGCGAGAAACTCCAGGAACGGCTGGCCAAACTCGCCGGTGGTGTGGCGGTCATCAGCGTGGGCGCCGCGACCGAAATCGAGATGAAAGAGAAAAAGGCGCGCGTCGAGGACGCGCTGCACGCCACGCGCGCGGCGGTCGAAGAAGGCATCGTGCCCGGCGGCGGCGTTGCCTTCCTGCGTTGCATAGACGCGGTCCAGAAAATGAAGCTCGACGTGCTCGACGAAGCCACCGGCGCGAAGATCGTTGCCCGGGCGCTCGAGGAGCCGCTTCGCCAGCTTGCCATTAATGCGGGCGACGAAGGCGCGACGGTCGTCCAGGAAGTCAAGGCCAAGAAGGGCGCGATCGGGTACAACGCCGAGACGGGTGTGTTCGAAGACCTGCTCAAAGCGGGCGTGATCGATCCGACCAAGGTCGCACGCACGGCCCTGCAGAACGCCTCGAGCGTGGCCAGCCTGCTGCTGACCACCGAGGTGCTGGTCGCCGAATTGCCCGAGCCGGAGAAGGCGTCGGCTGGCGGTCCTGGCGGCGGCCCGGATATGTACTAAGCCACAAGATCAGCGCACTGTGCGAAACTCCCCTGTCTGGGCATCGGCCGGGCGGGGGAGTTTTCTGTTTGCCAGTCCGCTGGTAAATGTGTGCAACGTTGAACCCCAGAATAGACAGATCGACAGAAATTGAGGCCGTCCTTTGCGCAGTAAGATGAAGCAAGATACGGTGTCGTCATTTTCTCACCATTTGCGTTCGAGCCGGAATCCGATCCCGAATCCGATCCCGATGGCGATAGCGATCCCGATTTCGATCCCGATCCCGATCCCGATTTCGATCCCGATAGCGATTTCGATTTCGATTTCGATCCCGATGGCGATGGCGGTTTAGGTGGTGATGGGTGAGTCAGGGGGCTCACAGGCACCTTTTGGAACCTTACGACAGCGCAGTGGAGGAGTTTGGAGGTGCGTTTCTTTTTTGCGGTTTACTTTTGCGGGTCGTATTGGAGCACTTCGGCCGCCAGGGCCAAGGTTTCTTCGGCGAGTTCGCGGGCCTCGCGAAGCGCTTCCGCTTCGGGGTGAAATCCGAGGGCGTTTTTTTTCGGGGCACTCAGGGCGTGGCGGAGGTCGCGGGCTGCCGCGTTGCGGGCGGTCCATGCGCTCAGGCGCATGAGTAACGAGAGGATGAGCAGCTCTGCGGTGAGAATAATGGCCAGGACACTTAAGGAATGCACCAGGAACCCGGCGCGCAGCAGCGATGCATCGAAATAGGTGGCCAGAATATGGTAGCAGGTGTAGGCGAGAAAGGCCAGTGGGCCTACATCGAACACTACCGCCACGGGCCAGCTTGTCAATCGGCGTGCGCGACTGACGATGCGGTCTCGGGCGGGACCCCGCAACACTTCGGCGACGCGCCGGCCGACCGCTTCTACATATGCATTGTAACCGGCCTCGCCGTCGGTGCTGTCAAACGCGGCTTGTGCCAAGGCCAGGGTCAATTCGCTTCGGTGGCTTTCATAACACTGGTGTATGGCGTCGGACGCAAGGACAAAGTCTTCCTGAAAGGCTCGGGCACTCGAGAGGAGTGCCGCAGCCTGGCGCCCTGTCCGCATCTTGCGCGAACCGGGCAGCCATCCGGCCATTCGCACGGGGAGTGACCGAACCGCATCCAACAGGCGGTATAAGGTCTGGACGATGCCGAGCGCGCGTAGATCGAGTTCGCGGCTCAGGGCGTAGGTCCACAGATGCGGTTCGGCAAACAGCCGTTTACGGACGATTGCCGTGGTGTCTCTTGTCAGTGCGTTACGGGTTTCGTTGAGTTTCTTTTCAAGCGCGGCCAGTTCGGGCGCCCGCGCTCCGACCCGGTCGTGCAGGTCTCGCACGGTCTTGGTGAGCAGGCCGATGGCGTTGCTGCGTTTAATGCGCCGTACGCGTTCGCGGGTCAACTCCTCGCGCAAGAACGTTTCGAATGCCTGCCAATCGAACTCGGGGTCATCCGTAGCGGTTGCGTGCAGTTTCCGGTCGAGGGTCGCCCGCGCGTTCAGCCGGAAATAGCCTTCGATGTTGAACCGCTGGTCGTCGAGCCGCGCCATCCAGTGCGAGCGTACGCTCTCGTGTTCCGAATGGGCCTTGGTCTCGATGCAGGCCATCGTACGTTCGCCCTGCAGGGGCCGCAAGAGCGACCACGTGGCCTCATCGAGGTATTTTTCGGGACTGCCGCAGATGAGGATGAGGTCGCATCTTGCCAGGACTTCCTGCACGGTCTCGCGGTGCTCTTTGATGACGGTGTCGGAGTCGGGTGTATCGACAATCACGAGATGTTCGAGGGCCGAGCCTGAGACCATCCGCCAGCCGCCCGCATCGAACCGTGCGCCGGGGGGGTGGTATACCGTTGGCGTGGCGGTGCATGGACGGAATTCCGAGGTTTCGGCAAGCTGATCGCCCGCAATGGCGTTAAGCAGGGTGGACTTTCCGACGCCGGACCCGCCCACCAGCGCGACAACCAGCAGGTCGTCAAGCCGGGTCTCGCGTTCGCGCAATTCGCGCACGCGCGCCTCGAGCACCGGCGCTTGTTCGCGCAGTGGGCGCCATGGACCCGCATAGGCGGCCAGTCGCCGCAGCCGCGCAACTAGGTCTGCAAGGCTTCCAGGCACTGCTCTCTTCCTTTCCGCAGGTTGTCAACCGCTTCCCCCTCGAGTATCTCGAGCATGGCCTCTATGCCGTGCAGCACCGGCGCGGTCACCCGTTGGAGGAGGGCGTCGGCCAGGTGGCGCTGCTGCTCGGTGCGCCATGGCGACAGGAAGTCGAACATGGCATCTCCGAATTGATACTCGATGACGCGGGCCACGAATTGTTCGGCGAGAGGCCCCGCCACCACCATGGCTTCGGGCACGCCTACGCCGCCGGTGTACATCGAAATGGGCGCCGCGATCGCCGCGGGCATCACCGCCAGGATGGTATCGAGGGCCTCGAGGGCATGTCGGCGTCCTTTGTGGTCGTTCCACCATGTCTCGATGGTGTGTTGTGCGTGTTTGCGGAATTCGTCCGAGATGTTTTCCGAGCGCAGCACATCTTTGACGACCGCATCGAGCGCGGCTTCGGGGTCGAGGCGCTGTACGTTTTCCTGCAGCAGGTGTGCGGCCGGTTCGCGGAGATTGCCGCCGGACTGGAGGTAACCGGCGGCCAAATCGCGTGTAATGCGCTCGATTTCCTGCCGGTGCGTTGAACGGATCTCCTCGTTCGAGGGGGCCAGGTCCGGCGGGTCAAGGGTTGCGCGCCGGAAGAGCGTTCGTGTCACGACGCGGCTTACCGCGACCGCGCTGCGGGCTACGGTGGCGCTTGCCGAGCCGATGGCCCGGCGGAAGGGTCCTCGCCGTGCCTGCACAAATTCGTGGAAGAGTCCGCCGACAGCCGCGCCGGGCGCGGGGTCGTATTTTTCGGCGGCTCGCTCAGCCCGTGCGCGGTACTCGTCGCGCACCGAGCGCAGGACCTCGGCCACCGCGTCCACGTCTTCGAGAAACGTTTCGATGCGCGCGGCCAGGTGGCGCACCGAGGAGTCGAACACCCGCCGTTTGATCGCGTACACATCCAGGTCGAGGAGATAGGTCAGCAAATCCGTGCCCCCGTCGAGGGCTTGAATCGGCGCCGCGTAGGATTGGGCAAGGTCAAAATCGTGCGGCACGACAAAGGCGGGGGAGTCGCATGCAATGTCTTTTCGGAACTCGGCCAACTGCTGGCGCGCGGTGGCGAATTCATCGGCGGCATCGGCCTTGTTCATGAGTGGGATGACCACGCGCCCCGAGGCATGTGCCTCGCGAAAGAATGCCACCACGCGTTCGTCGCGGTACTTTTCTCCGGTCAACACGGCCACGATTACGTCGCCTGCCGCGCGCAGGTGGTCCGCGACGGCCCAGTGTTCCTTCTCAATCGAGTCGACGTCGGGGGTATCGAGCAAGACCAGGCGCTCGGGCAAATCCGGGTTGGTTGCGACAAACAGCCGCTCGGAAGGGGTCTCTCGGGCCAACACCGCTTCGGGAGATTCGAGCGGGGCGGGCGCGAATTCGGGCACGAGCATGCCCTCGAGGCATTGGTCTGTCCGGCCGGGGCCTCCCGCCAGCAACGGCCGCCGCGTGGCGGCTGCCGTGGCCCGCACCGGGCTGACCTCGCGCCCCTGCAACAGGTTGAATATGGTCGACTTGCCGGTATTGGTGCCGCCTGCGACGGCTGCGATCAAGCAGCCCTCTCCGGCGAGATGCGGCACCAGTTTGTAGCGCAGCAGGTTGACCCACTCGTCCGTACCGTCGAACACAGCGCGGGCGAGTACCGCATCCGGTCGCAGGGCTTCCTGCAAGGTGGTCACGCCGCGTCCGCAGGCCTCGATGCCCGCGCCAAGTGCTTCGCGCGTATCTGTTTCCAGTGTCTTCATATTCGCCTTAGTGTACATGCCCCGTGCCGTGGAGCAAAACCGCCAGATGTCTCGGGATCGCACGACCTCGAAGCGGGGGGCTTCTGACCCAGCCGGGGGCGGTGATTCCGATCCCGATCCCGGTGGCGATTTCGATCCCGATCCCGATCCCGATAGCGACCCCGATAGCGATCCCGATCCCGATAGCGATCTTGAAGGCGATTTTGGTTTTCGAGGCACGTTCTCCGCGGCGCAAGCGTCTTGCCGTCATTCGTGGGGAGAGACCTGGAGGGTCACACGAGTGGCATGGTCAGGAAACCACGCCACAGCAGAAGACGACAGCGGAGGGGTCAGTTTTTGGCAACTTTGACGGGACAGCGCTCTTTGGCGGATTGGTAAATGGCGTCGATTGCGGCCATATTGGCGACGGCATCCTCGGGAGGCCAGCGCAGCGGCTGGTGGGTGCGGCAGGCGTTGACGAAATCCTCGATTTCGAGGCGGTAGGTGTCCGCCCCCGGCGTATATTCGCGGCGTTCGTCATCGCCATGCCGGAGGATGATCTCGGCGCGGTCTTCGCCGGGAAACCAAGGGCTGGGGAGAATGATGGTGCCTTCGGTGCCTTTTACGACTGCGCGCGCACGCGGGTGGGTCTCGAAGCTGCACTCGAAATATCCGAGGACGTTGTTGGGAAATTCGAGGCATCCAATGACGGTTGTGTCCACGCCGCGTTGGCGGGTGAAGGCGCTGGCGTAATTTGGTTCGCAGCGCGCCATCATGCGCGAGAAGTTGACGCAGTAACAGCCGACATCCATCAGAGCCCCGCCGGCCAGCTCGGGTTTTAGTCGGATGTTGTCCGGGTCATCGAGCGAAAACGAGAATACGCTGCGAATGGTGATGACGTCGCCGATGGCTCCCTGATCGATCAGCTCGCGGACGCGTTCGTATACGGGATGGTAGCGGTACATGAAGGCTTCTGCCACGGGCAGGTGTCTTTTCTGTGCGGCCTTGACCACTTTCCTGGCCTCGGCCGCGGTGACCGTGAACGGTTTTTCACACAGGACAGGCAGACCTGCTTCGAGGGCCTTGATGGTCCACTCGGCATGCATGCTGTTGGGCAGGGGATTGTATATGGCGTCGACCTCGCCCGAGTTCAGCAGCTCCTCGTAGGAATCGAATGCGCGGGGAATGCCGTGTTCCTTTGCCCACTCGCGGGCGCGTGTTTCGTCGCGGCTGGCCACGGCTTGCATGCAGCAGGCGTTGCTCATGCCAATGCCCTTCATAACGCTCTTTCCAATGCGGGCCGTACTCAGGATTCCCCAACGCAGGCTAGACATATGCAGACTCCCCGATGCTTCCGCTCTTGGCGGCGCTGTCACGGACTTTCATTCACACCGCGGCCATTGTACTAAACGGATGAAGCGGGGCCAACCGCTGCGGTGCGGCTGGCCCTGCGCGTGCTATTCTCCGATATAGGCTTCTTTGATGTAATCCATATCGGGGAAGTTGGACTTCAGATAGGCGTTCCCCTGGGTTTGAATCATCATTTGATTGGGCTGTTCGCCATACTTGGAAGTAATGCCCTCGACGGTGCTCATGCCGCTGATCACTTCGCCGAACGCAGAGAACCCTTGCGCATCGAGGGGAGTGTTGTCGGACAGATTGATGAAGAGCTGGGTGGTGCGTGAGTTGGGCGCCTGCGACTTGGCAAATGTGAGGGTGCCCTTTCGGTTGCTCTGTCTGACCGGCTCGTCCAGAATGTTGGCTTCGCGCCATTGGGCCGCGAGAGCGGGGTCGGCGTGAATGCCGAATTGGACCACGAACCCCGGCACTACGCGGAAGAAGCGTGCTTCGTTGAAAAACCCCTGGACGACTAGGTTGTAGAAGCGATCTACGCCGATGGGAGCCCATTCGCGATGGCACTCCACGACGAAATTTCCGTTCGAGGATACAAACTGCACCTTGAACGTATCGGGGGCGGTCAAGGTGGCATGTTCGGGTCCTTTTCCTCCGTCATATTCTTCGGGCAGGGGCACACGTTCGAGCAATCCTTCGGCGTGTTCCTGCTCGGCGTCGCGCGGAGTTACAGAGTCCTGATGCTCGTGTTGGGCGTGGTCGTGTTGTTCGTCCTGCACGTGTTGGTTCTCCAAATGTTGGTGTTCTCTTTCAGCTTCAGCCATTCTCAATTCTACTTCACGCGCGGCCCGCGCGCGCTCGGGCGTCATCCGGTCGGGTTTGCAGCCATTGACGAGCACGATGCACACGAGCCCGATTGCGGAAATCGCGCCTATCGAGAAGAGTTTTTTCACGTTGTTTCCTCCTGATTTTTCGGTCAGTTTTGGGTTTCTTCACACCCTAATACACCAAATCGCCGCTCGGGAACGACCCGAGCACCTTGAGTTCCGTCGAGTAATGTGACAACTCGCGAAGCGCCTCTTTGACTACGGGATCTTCGCAGTGGCCGGTCAGGTCGATGAAAAATACGTAATCCCACGCCTTGCGCCGAGACGGCCGGGATTCGATGCGCGTCAGATTGATTCTGCGTTCGCGCAGCGGTGTGAGCATTTCGTAGAGTGCTCCCGGGCGGTCCTTGATCGAGCACAAGATCGAGGTTTTGTCGTTGCCCGTGGGTTTTGCCAACTGCCTGCCGATAACAAAAAAGCGCGTGAAGTTGGCCGAGGCATCTTCGATGCCGCGCACCAGAATGTTGACGTTGTAGGTTTCGGCGGCGAGGTCGCTGGCGATTGCGGCCGACCCGGATTCACTGGCGGCGATGCGGGCGGCCTCGGCCGTGCTGGAGGTCTCGACTAATTCCGCGTTGGGCAGATTGCCTTTGAGCCAGTTGCGGCATTGCACGAACGGCTGGGACTTCGAGTAGACCTTGGTTATCTCTTCGAGCGGCGAGTTGGACAAGAGATTCTGGACGATGTGCAGCATGATCTCGTTTACGATTTTGACATCCGAGGTCAGGAAGCGGTCGAGGGTGTCGCTGACGCCGCCGCCCATGGAGGTCTCGACCGGGACAACGCCGTAATCAACGCGCAGGCGTTCGACCTCGGTGAAGATGTCGTCGACCGTGGCCACAGGGTGGTAGGTGGCGTGTGTGCCGAAAATGCGCAGCGAGGCCTTGTGGCTGAAGGTATCGCGCGGCCCTAGAAATGCCACGTCGACGGGTTTTTCGAGTGCGCGGACGGCGCTGATGATCTCGCGGTAGATGGCTTTGACCGCCGCCTCGGTCAGCGGGCCTTCATTTTCGCGGCGGAGTTTGTCATACACTGCGCGTTCTCGTTCGGGCACGTAGTAGGCGGCATTACTCGCGCGCTTGATGTCACCAATCTCCATGGCGCACCTGGCGCGCTCGTTCAGGGCGCGCAAGATCTCGGAATCGAGTTCGTCGATTCTCTTTCGCAATTCATCGAGGTTCACCGTTTCTTCCTTTCCAGAATCTCCAAGGGCGCCACGCTGACCATGAACTCGCGTGTGCGTCCGGTTTGGAAACGTATGCGCGCGCGCATTTTGTTGCCTGTACCCTTAGTGTACATGACCGTACCGGTTCCGAATTGGGCGTGGCGGACCCGCGTGCCCATTGCGATACTGTCGGGATCCACTGGCTGCGCGCCAGCCGGTTTCGCGCCGGCCCGCGGAGGTTCATTGTACCCGGCGGCCACACGCTCGAGCAGCTCAGGCGGAATCTCGAGCAGAAACCGCGAGACCTCACGCGCGTTCTTCAAACCGTATACGAGGCGCGCCCGTGCCCATGTCAGCGTCAGCCGTTCGCGTGCGCGCGTCATGGCGACGTAACACAGCCGCCGCTCCTCCTCGACCTCTCTTTCGGATTCGACCGCGCTGGCGTGCGGCAGAAAACCTTCCTCCAAACCTATCAAGTACACGTTGTCAAACTCAAGGCCTTTCGCACTGTGGCATGTCAGGAGCTTGACCGCGGGTGTGTCCGGGTCGAGTTCGTCAACTTGGCTCACCAGGGCGAGCTCCTGGAGAAAAACCCCGAGATCCCCGCGGCGCGTTTCATCGAATTGCGCGCAGGCGGAGAGAAACTCGTCTACGATGTCGAGTCCTGTGCGGAAATCCCGTTCGTCTGACCGCTTGACATAGTCGTGGTACTCGATGGCCTCGAGCAGGGCTTTCACTACGTCGGCCAAGGGTGCGGATCTGGCGCGTATGGCAAGCTCGTCGATGATCTCCACAAAGCGCGCGACGCCCTCGCGTGCCCGGCGTGCGAGGGTCTGGTCGTGCTCGATATCGCGCAGCACCTCGAGGAGCGGACATCCGCGGCCGGCCGCATACGACTCGATGATGTCCATGGTCTGCGTGCCAATACCGCGCGGCGGCACGTTGAGCACGCGGCGCACGGCTTGGTCGTCGGCGTGGTTTACCATCAGGCGGAGATAGGCCAGGATGTCTTTGACTTCCTTGCGTCCGAAAAACGACACGCCGCCAATCACGATGTAGGCCAACCCTTTTCTGCGGAGGGCCTCTTCGATGAGACGCGACTGACCATTGGTGCGGAAAAGCACGGCGGTGCCGCGCGTGGAGAGGCCTTCGCCGGCGATATCGTCGGCGACGAAGCGTGCCTCGTCATTGGCGTCCATTGCTTCGTATACCCGCACGGGCGTTGCATCCGTGCGTACGGACCGCAAGGTCTTGCCGAGGCGCTCTTCATTGTTGCGCACCACGGCATTGGCGACGTCGAGGATGGTTTTGGTGCTGCGGTAGTTTTCCTCGAGACGGTAGATGGATGCGCCGCCAAAATCGTTCTGGAAATCCAGGATATTTTTGATGTTTGCGCCGCGCCACGAATAAATGCTCTGGTCTTCGTCGCCCACGACGAACAGGTTATCGTGGTCATGCACCAGCTCGCGCGCAATGACGTACTGAGCGCGGTTGGTGTCCTGGTATTCGTCCACATGCACATGACCATAGCGCTGGCTGTAGCGGTCCCGAATATCTTTCTGCTCGCCAAACAGGCGGGCAGTGAGCACCAGCAAATCGTCAAAATCGAGGGCGTTACTCTTTCTAAGCGCTTTGTGGTAGAGGTCCCACAGCAAATGCAGCGTTTTCTGTTCTCCCGTGGCCGGTTCGCTTTCGGGGGAGCTCACATCCTGTTTGTGCAGGCTGATCCATCGCAGCGCCTCACGGGGCGATACGCGGTCGTGGCGGGGGGGCAGCTCTTTGCACAGGCGTTTCATAAGAGCAAGCTGGTCGCTGTCGTCAATTACCGTAAACTCGCCGGGCCGTCCGAGAGCTCCGATATTGCGGCGGAGCACATACAGCCCGAAGGCGTGAAACGTGCCCAGCCAGGCTCCGACGCGGCGCATTCCGAGCCGTTCGGCGAGCCGCGTCCGCATTTCATCGGCCGCGCGATTGGTGAAGGTCATGGCGAGCAGATTGCGCGGGTCAACCCCGCGTTCATCCACGAGCCAGGCAAGGCGCTCGATAATCACGCGGGTCTTGCCCGTTCCCGCGCCGGCGAGCACGAGGGCCGGTCCGCGCTCATGCGTTACGGCGTCGCGCTGCGTTGCGTTAAGCGTTGGCATAATTCCGGTCATTTCACAATTATCACTATTAATATTTCCGCTAGATCCTTGATATATCGAGACAACGGGCCCCTACGCCCGGATATTGTTTGACGGCACCGGTGTACCGTGCTATCATAGATTCAGGCAGCGTGTTGTGCATTGTAACAGGGAGGCGCAACCCATGTACATGGGCAATCAGAGGGGCTTTACCCTCATCGAGCTACTCGTTGTGATCGCCATCATCGCCATTCTCGCCGGATTTCTTGCGGTGGGTTTGCCGAGAGCGATGGAAATGGCACGCATTCGCGACGTCGAGACGGACTTTCACGCATTGCGGAATGCGTTGTCTGCGTATGCGGCCCAGCACGGCAGTTTTCCGCCGCGTTACGGATATTATACGGGATACCAGCATGCCAACGGGACCGATCTGCACTTTCTCACGCCCTACATGGCGCGCATCGGGCTGTTTCGCGTGATGGACTTGTATGACCGGTTCTCGTTTACCGACGATGCTACGCAGAGCGGCGTTGTGGACCGTCTCGAGTATACACCGCAGGGGGTGCAGGTGGGTCCGGACCGTTTCGCCTTTCACGAAGATCCCACGCATCCTGATTATCAGCCGTTGTACATTGGCATTCCCCCAATGCCGCCGTCGGATGAACAGGCGCCGTACATCTACATCCCCGTGAGTAAGCGCCAGGCCGATCAGTATGCCACGTGGTTCTACAGGAGATGGCAGGAAACAGGGGAAGACCGGTACATGTACGCCATCCTCGGGCCTGGGGAAGAAGGTCCTATCGAGGCGTATAACATGTCGTTCCCTCCGGCGCAATACGACACCTATGTGTTGATCAGCGTGGGCCCCGGGGGCTCGACGGGCGGCATCACGAGAAATGCGGACATGTTCGATCTGGTGGTGCAATACCACGTTGACGCGCTTCGCGCGTATTTCCTTGCCACGCGCGACGCCAACAACAACGGTTTGCTCGATTTTGATTACCGGGCCCGGAGACAGGGCGAAGGCACTGCAGCAGCGTACCCACAGGGCAGACTGTACCAGCTTCCCGTCGAGTTTGAACACTGGCTGATGACGGATCCCACTTTCACCGGTTCGGGTCACGGGCCGATTATCGGACGGCCCTAGCAGGTCTCGGACCGGTCATTGGTGCGTTTTTTCGCGGGGATGGCCTCCGAGCCGCTCGCGCACCACATAGACAGGGCGGCGTTGCGTCTCGATGTAAATACGTCCGATGTATTCGCCCGCGATTCCTACCAGCAGGCACTGTAATCCGCCGAAAAACCAAATACTTACCACCACGACCACGTTTACGGGCACGGGCGCTCCGAGCAGGCGTCCGATCACAATGCCCAGCACGGTCAGGGTTGCAAACGGCACGACCAGAAGCCCGATGGCGGTGGCGATGCGCAACGGGGCGACGGAAAAGCTGGTGAGGCTCGTCAAGGCCAGTGCACACATGTGCCACATGCGGTACTTACTGTGACCCGCCTTTCGCGGCGGCCGGTCGAATGGCACGGTTGCCTGGCGGAAGCCTGTCCACGCCACCAGCGCCCGTACGAACCTGTTGCGCTCGGGACAGTCTTGGAATGCCTCGACCGCCAGGCGGTTCATGAGCCGGAAATTGCCGGTGTCGGCGGGCAGGTTCCATCCGACCAGCCGTGTCATCATGCGATAGAATATGTATGCCGAGGCCCGCTTGAAGGCGGACTCCTTGCTGCGGCGGACGCGCTGGGCGCAGACGATGTCGTATCCCTCGCGCCACTTCTCGACGAGCGCGGGAATCAAAGAAGGCGGATCCTGGAGATCGGCGTCCATGAGCACGACGGCATCGCCACAGGCATGGTCGATGCCAGCGGTGGCCGCCGCTTCGTGCCCGAAATTTCGTGACAAGAATATGGCGCGCACGCGCGTGTCTTCCTGACAAAACGTGCGAATGGTCTCGGCTGACCCGTCGCTGCTGCCGTCGTCGACGAAGACGATTTCCCAGGCCAGTGTGGTCTGGTCGAGCGCATGGCGGAGTTCGGTGAACAGGGTGGGGAGGTTTTCCCGTTCATTGTTCACGGGACACACCACCGACAAGCGTTGCCGATGCTCTGGTGTCTGCATGGTCCCCTTCCCGGTGCGTTGTTTGCAGCGCGTTAGCCTCTGGCCTAGGTCTGGGGCGCGCCGCGCACTTTGAGTTCGCCGACCACCTTGCGGACATCTTGCGCGCGGTCTTTGGGCGCGACCAAGACGCCGTCGGAGGTCACCACCACAATTATATCCCGGCAGCCGATGACTCCCACTGCAACATGGTCGCCGCCGGGTTCATTGTAGATGATGCATTCCTCGCAATCGATCAAGACGGGGTCGCCCACGCCGACGTTGCCGTGGGCATCGCGTGTCATGGTGCGGTCGAGCGCGGGCCACGAACCTATGTCGTCCCAGGCAAACTCGGCTCGGGCCATGACAACCCGCCTGGCATGTTCCATCAGTGCGTAATCGATTGAGATGTCCTCCAATTCCTCGAAGAGTTCCTGAACCGTGACGTCGTCGTCCGCCCGCATAGCATCGGCCATGCGGCGGGTGGCCTCTGCCAGTGCAGGGCGAATGGCGTCGAGTTCTTCGAGAAACGTGGACAGCCGCCAGAAGAACATCCCGCTGTTCCAGAAGTAACGTCCGGATGCAACAAAATCTTCGGCCTTTTCACGGTTGGGCTTTTCGTGAAACGCCGTTACCGGGTAGATGGGCACGTTTCCATCGGTGAGCGATGGGCTGTCTCCGGCAATCTGGATATAGCCGTAGCCGGTTTCGGGGCGCGTGGGCACTATCCCGAGCGTTGCGAGGACATTGTCTCGCTCGATTGCATCGAGGGTTGCCGCGACAGTCTGCTGGAAGCGTTCGGCATCTCTGATTTCGTGATCCGCGGTGGTGACTGCCATGGTGATATGTTCCGGGGATACGTCGTACTGCGCCATCATATAAGCGGCGGCATAGGCCAATGCGCCCGAGGTGTTGCGCTTGCACGGCTCGGCGATGACGTTCTGGCGCGGGAGGCAGGTGTTTGCGTCGCGGATGGGGTTCACCAGATGCCGTCCCGTAACGATGTAGACATTCTCGGGCGGCACGATGGGCTCGAGGCGCGCCACCGCTTCGGCGAGCAGGGTCTGACCGGGTGAGGTCAGACACAACAGTTGCTTGGGGCGGACCCGGCGCGACAACGGCCAGAACCGTTCTCCAGACCCGCCCGCCATAATCACGCCGACACGGATGGTATCCTTTGTGCTCATCACAGTCTCCTTCGAGACAAGTCCTGGTGCAACGGGCCTGGCCAAGGCCATCCGCCCTGACCGGCGCCTGATGCCCTACATGGCATGGGTCACGAGACAGTGAAGAATGTCTTTGCCCACATCGCGTTCCGTGCGTTCGAAAATCGGGTGGGCAAGATCCTTCTTCACGGTTCTTCCAAAGTTCTGTTTGACGGCGGCCTCGATTTGCGGGAGATTGTACGGACAGACGTAGGTGAAGCGGTCTCCCATACACGCGTCATTGCCGCCGAACTCGCAATAGTCGGCCAGATTGCCCCACTCGGAAGCCACCGTATGCACGCCGACCTTGGCGGCCTCGAGGTAGGTATAGCCTGGGGCTTCCCAGAATGCGGGATGGATGTGCAGCCCGCAGTTCGCGTAGGCGCTGAGGAGGCACTGTTCGGAAAGGCGGCGCCCGCCGGGCATCTGGATGATGCGCATCTCCCCGCCGATCGTTTGGGTGGGGTGCTCCTCGCTGATGAGGAGCGTGGGTGCTTTGCGGTACTTGGCGCCCGCATTCACTACCAGGAGGTCATACCAGCTCTGGTAACCTTTCGTGGCCACCAGGACCAGCGGCATGTCGAGATCCCTGGTTGCCAGCACGGTCGCCAACTGGTTCTTGCGCGTCTCGAGGCGTCCCACCTGCAGCAGGTACTCTCCACGCGCCAGACCGGTAAACTCGAGGAATTCGTCGGAGGCGTCCCCGAGCTGCTGCATGAATGGAATGTCCCAGAACACCACCTCGGTTTTGCAGCCGGGGGCGTCTCGTTGCATGGTTCGGGCCTCGCGATGGGAAGCCGCCACACACACGTTGGCGGCTTTCAGGACGGACACGTTATAGAGGATGTTCTTGGGCACTTCGTGATTGTAGTAGTTGAAAACGTGGGGATTCTCCCAGAGGTCTTCAATTCTGGGCTCGATTCCGTTTTCCTCCGCGCCCTGCAGACACAGCGACACGTATTCGGTAAACCCCATCGACTGCGGGTAATAGGCGAGAAAATCTTCGTGAAACCCAAAGATTCCGAAGGGGAGGTTCTCATTCAGCAGGACCTGCGCATTGCGGCGTTGGTCGTTGCAGGTATTGCCCAGAAAGACGAAATCACAGTCGGTAAGCTCGGCCGCGGTCTGCGCCATACGCACCTGAATACCTAGCTGTTCGAGCCCTGCCTTGGCCGAACGCAATGCCCGCAAGTCGCCCCCCCATTGGTGTTCGTTGTGTCGAGAGGCAATGCCAACCAGGAGGGAAAAGACCGATTTCGACCGCAGCGCCTTTCCGCTTTGCTTGTATTCAGGAATGTATTTTGCGTTTCCGTCACGCAAGACAGGCCGGTAATCCGACTCGATGCCAAGAAACGCGTAGAGTTCTTGGAGATACGGCGCCCCGAGCGTCATCAAGGCTTCGTAGGAACACACGAAACACTTGTCGTGGTGTGCCAAGACCGATTGGGTTATGGCGAGCGCCTGGTCCATCTCGTGGTTTGCGACGGCGGAATCGCCCCCCGTGTGTTCACGGCATTTCGAGTGAACGGCGACATTTCGGTCCCGGACGGTCAGCACGGCATACACGTCATACCCCGCCTTTTTCAGCCCGTCGAGCAGCGGCAGCGGATCCAGGAAATCCCGTCCAAGCGCCTGGTTCCCCACCTTGAGCTCGATCTCGGTGTTGTCCAACCCTCCGTGCGGCAGGGAGCGGCGCGAAATGCGCGACGTGTCGTACTGGATTGTCTCGGGCGTCATCCACCATTGATGGACGGTCTTGGTGAGGAACGAGTCGACCAATTCACCCTTGGCGTTGGTCTTGTTCTCGCCGTCGTCGTAGTCGAACCCGGTGGCCTGGGCAATGGTGTCGGCAATCAGACGTGTGCCGGAACTCTCATGGCCCAAGACGAGAATAAATTTGTGTTTTTCCATATCGCCGCCCTTAGCCGTTGTCATCTATCAGACCCCATGGACGAGACAAAGCGCGATGCCCTCCCCGAAAGCTCGGCGTCAGTATACGCAGGGGGTTCTCGCGGGGTCAAAAAGAGCAGGGGATGTTGACGCACGAATCGCTGGATAGACATCGGCAAGAAGAACGTGCTGGATTACCTGTGCTTAAAATCGTCTGCGCGGTATTTGGGAACGTATGTCTTACTAACACGGCTCCTAAATAGTTTGCATCAGGGTTAAGGTTTCAGTTCGCTGCGTAGCGAACGGAGGATTCGTGGAAGTAGCGTTTGACCAAGCCGGGATTCTCGCGACGGCG
>SLSB01000050.1 GCA_007130675.1 Candidatus Hydrogenedentota bacterium
CGCGATGCGTTGTTTCCATGGAAGGGCTGAAGCGCTCCGACACACCGGGCATTTAAGCCCTCTTTCAGAAAATGCCATGTTCCACTGGCGGGGGCGTTTCTGTCGTTCTTGAGTTGAAGGTGCCGATGGCACAATAGAAGTTAGCCCCGGGTGGCAACTCGGGGACCCGAGATTACACTACAACATGAGTTCAGGTAGGGACGGCAGAATGATCCCAAATACACCCCCCTGAACGGGCAACGATCACCATGTCAACGATCGCCATGGATTTTTGATGCCGAAATCGAGTATTCTATTTGCTGCGTTTAGATGTATGGGAGAGGAAGGAGAATGAGAGACATGACACGGATCACAGATGTTCGGGCCCGCGAGATTCTCGATTCGCGCGGCAATCCAACCATCGAGGTAGATGTATACCTGGCCAGCGGGTTCCGCGGGCGCGCGGCAGTGCCCAGCGGTGCGTCGACAGGCGAAAACGAAGCCATCGAGCTGCGCGACAAAGACCCCAAGCGCTATCTTGGCAAAGGCGTGACCAAAGCGGTCCAGAACGTGAACGAAATCATTGCCGAGGAGCTCCTCGGCATGGAAGCGACCGATCAGCGCGCGATCGACAGCCTGCTCATTAAGCTCGACGGCACCAAGAACAAAGGCAAGCTGGGTGCAAATGCCATGCTGGGTGTGTCGATGGCTGCCGCAAAGGCTGCCGCGGAGGCCCTCGAAGTGCCGCTGTACAAGTACATCGGCGGCGTGAATGCCCATGTGCTGCCGGTCCCCATGATGAACATCCTCAATGGGGGCGAACATGCCGACAATAACGTCGACATCCAGGAATTCATGGTGATGCCCGTCGGCGCCAAGAGCTTCAAGGAAGCCTTGCGCATGGGCGCCGAGGTGTTTCATGCCCTCAAGAGCGTGCTGAAAAAGCAAGGCTTGAACACCTCCGTCGGCGACGAGGGCGGATTTGCCCCCAATCTGGGCTCCAATGTCGAGGCCATCGAAGTCATTCTCAAGGCCATCAAGGAGGCCGGCTTCAAGGCAGGAAAAGACATCTGGCTGGCGCTGGACTGTGCAAGCAGCGAATACTACAAAAACAAAAAATATGTGTTGAGCGCCGAGAAAAAATCCAGTCTGACCGCCAAAGAACATGTCGAGTTTCTCGCCGACTGGGTGAAAAAGTACCCGATCATCTCGGTCGAAGACGGCATGGCCGAAGGCGACTGGAGCGGATGGAAACAGCTCACCGACGCCGTGGGCGACGTGGTGCAGCTTGTGGGCGACGATCTGTTCGTCACCAATACCCAGTACCTCAGCCGGGGGATCAAGGAAGGCATCGCCAACTCTATCTTGGTGAAGGTCAACCAGATAGGCACGCTCACCGAAACACTCCAAGCGGTCGAGATGGCACAGCGCGCGGGATATACGGCGGTCATTTCGCACCGAAGCGGCGAAACCGAAGACTCGACCATCGCCGATCTGGTCGTGGCGACCAATGCCGGCCAGATTAAGACCGGCTCGGCCTCGCGAAGCGACCGCGTTGCCAAATACAACCAGTTGCTGCGCATCGAAGAGGAATTGGACGACCAAGCCGAGTTTCTCGGCATGGACGCTCTCTACAATTTGTCCCAAAATGGCAAGAAATAGGGTACAATAACGGAAGTGTCCGTAAACGGGACGGCGCGGGCATGTGCGTGGTGCACATGCCCCATATAGAATGCACATGTCGCAAGAAGCCCGAAACCGGTATATGCTTTTGGTGCTCGCGATGACAGGCATGGTTGCTGTCTATGCCCTCCACCGTGACTTTGTCGGCCTGTACCATGACTACCGTCAACGCGAAGCAGAAACCCAGGCGCTTCGGGACCGGGTGCGCGGCGCCGAAGCTCAGGCCAGGGAGTTGGCGCACAAGGTCGAGCGACTGGACAATGACGCCGTGGAAATGGAAGCGGCTATCCGGCGCAACAAGAATCTGGTGCGTGAGGGCGAGACCATCTACCGTGTCGAGCTGCCGCCCGAGATGGACTCAGGCGGCGCGCTCCGCTCTCCGTAGCCGGGCCCGGTGAGGTACGTCAGTTCTGACACACGAGATACAGCTAAATAGCCAGGAAGAGGCCGTGAAGCTTCTGGGGCGCAACGGAGAGTTGCGCCGGCGCATTCAAGATGAAACCACTGTGCGCATCGTGGACAGGGGGGTCAAGGTCGTTGTGGTCGGAGACGACGCCGAAACTGCCTTGGTTGGCAAAATGCTCGACGAGATGCTGGTGGCGGTGCGAAAAGGCCACACCCCCAGCGTGGCCGATGTGACCTACGCGCTCGGCGAAGCGCGCAATCGGCACTTGGACGAACTCGGCGCTGTCCTAGGCGAGGTGCCCAGTGTGCTGCGCCGCGAGTTTCAAATCAAACCGCGCACACGCGGCCAGCGCCGATACCTCGATACCATCACCTCGCATGATCTTACCCTGGCCATTGGCCCGGCGGGCACAGGCAAGACCTACCTTGCCATGGCGGCGGCGGTCTCGGCCCTGCTCAACGATACGGTAAGCCGTGTGGTCTTGACGCGGCCCGCCGTCGAGGCCGGTGAAAACCTCGGCTTTTTGCCAGGCGATTTGCAGCAGAAGGTGAATCCCTACCTGAGGCCGCTGTACGACGCCTTGTATAGTATGCTCGATTACGACCGAGTGCGCCGGTTGCTCGAGCGCGAGACCGTCGAGGTTGCGCCGCTGGCGTTCATGCGGGGACGCACGCTGTCCAATGCGTTTGTGATTCTCGACGAAGCCCAGAACACCAAGCACGAGCAAATGAAAATGTTCCTGACCCGCCTGGGCGAGAATTCCAAGGCGGTTATCACGGGCGACATTACGCAGATCGACCTCCCGAAGGGCTTCCAATCGGGACTGGTCGAGGCGCGCAACATCCTAAAAGGGATTCCAGGAATCGGTATCGTACATCTGACCCAGGGCGATGTCGTTCGCCATGCCCTGGTAAAAGATATAATCGAGGCGTACGAGCGCGCGGAACCGCGCGGCAAGGCCGATGACGACCACGCCGCGCGGGCCAAGGGAAGCGCAACACACGCCAAAGGATTGCGTTCATGATGCTTCGCAACTCCGCGAAAAAGAAACTGAGGGCCGGTGTTCCGTTTCGGCCACCCGACAGACGCACCAATCTGTTCCGGTGGATACCGCAAAAGAGCAGACTGGCCCTGGTGGCCTCCTTTTTTGTCCTGAGTACCGCCGTCTCGCCCTATGTCGAGCTTCTGCCGGGAGCCTTTCGGGCTGAACGCGAAGAAATGGATTATGGAGCCCTTGCGCCAGACGCAATTCAGACCGAGATTGCGTTCGATGCGCCTGACCCTGAGGCCACGCGGCTGGCGCGGGCCGAAGCCGCCGCAAAGGTGCCCGACACATTCCGCGTGAACCGCGAGCGCGTGCGCGGACAGCTCGAGGATTTCAACCGCTTTTCCGAGGCCGTCCAGAACCAGCGCCGAAACATGGACGAAGCACTGCGCGAGACATTGCTGGCCTCGGACTCGTCGCAACGAACCGGAGACCTCGTGTGGACGGTGGCGGTGGAACGCGCAGGAACGCTTATCGACAGCGCCGCCGCCGTGGATGACGCAGCCCCCGAAAGCATTGCGGTGTTCTTGCTGCCAGACAGCAATTCAGTGCCCGAGCGCGAGTTCGAACCGGCACCCCAGGGCCAAACCGCCACACAGCAGCCCCGGCCGGTTATTGCCCTCAGCGACAGAACCCCCGCGGCGGGGCGGTTGTCGTTCTCGGCAGCTAACGAGTTGCTCGAACTGACGCGCGAAGCCCTCGAGTACACGCTGCATTTCGGCATTCTTGCACCGGATGCGCGAGGTAGCGCTGCCGAGGATGAAAGACAGCCCGATGTCAAGATCGTGCGTGACTCGCCCGCGTCTGACCAGGCCCGAAGCGAAGTTCTTCCACCAAAAGACGTGCCCAAACCTGATTCGGCGCGCAACATTCTCAGTATACGCCTGGCCCAGGCGCTGCAAGGCGATACCAGCCCCGTGGCGGACCTGCCCGTCGAGCGATCGCGCGCGTTGGCCGGCGCGGTGGATTCTGGAGACGACTTCCTGGCGCCGACGCTCGAATACGACAGCGTGGGTACGGCGTCCGAGCGCGAGGAGGCCGCCGCAAAAGTCGAGCCAAAAACCATGCACGTTCGCCGCGATACGGTCATCATCAGCGCGGGCCAAGAGTGGACCGAGCCAATTATCGCGCAGTACGAGGCCTATTTGGCCGTGAAGCGTGCTCAGCGCCCAGTGCAGCGTTATCTGGTCGAACTTGCCGCGCGCATGGTCATGGTGGCGCTGATTCTCGCTTGCCTTCTTCAGGCGTTGCGCGCATTGCGCGACCGGCGCTCAGGCCCGCCCCAGCAAATGAATGTTACTTTGCTGATCATGTGCGTGACAGTGGCCGCGGGCGCGGCAATATCGATCTCGGAACCCACCGGCTATGTGGTGCCGGCCGCAGCCGGGGCCATCCTGCTGGCCATTCTGGTGAATGTCCGCGTGGCTATGGTGGGCAGCCTGTTGACCGTCGCACTGCTTTCTATCGCGTACGACTACAGCTGGCCGCTGTTTCTCGCGCAAAGTGCGATGTGCCTCGGCGGCGTGTACAGCATTCGTGTCGTGCGCCGCCGCAGCGACATGACCCGCGCCTCGGTTAAAGCGACTTTGCTCGGATTCATCGCCATGGGAGCGTATCTACTAGCCACGGATGCACTCTTCACGGAGGGCGCCCTGCGCGTGTTGTGGTTGATCGCCTTCAACGGCGTTCTGTGTCTCTTTCTCGTGCCAGGCCTGCTTTCGCCTCTCGAGCGCATCTTCGGCATTACGACTGATATCCAATTACTCGAATACTCCGACCTCAACAATGAGATTCTCAGCCGGATGGCCATCGAGATTCCGGCCACCAACGCCCACAGCCAGCGTCTTGGCCAACTCGCCGAAGCCGCGGCCGATGCCATTGGCGCCAATGGGCTTCTCGCCCAAGTGTGCGCGTATTACCACGACATCGGCAAACTCCGGCGGCCCGAGTATTTTGTCGAGAACCAAACCGGCGTCAACGTGCACGACGACCTCTCGCCGCGGCTCAGCGCCCGCGCGATCGCCTCGCACATAATCGAAGGCGCCGAGATGGCCCGCGAAATGCATTTGCCCAAACCAATTGTCGACGGCATCCTCGAGCATCACGGCACCAGTCTGATCAGTTTCTTCTATCAGGAAGCCGTCGCCCAACAGAAGCACGGCGATGTGCGAGAAGAGGACTTCCGCTATCCCGGGCCCAAGCCGCAAAGCCGTGAGACGGCAATCTTGATGATCTGCGACGCCGCCGAATCCGGTGTGCGCACCATCAAGAACCCCAACGAGGACCGCATCCGCGAGTTTGTCGAGAAGATCATAAAAATGCGCGCCGATGACGGCCAGTTCGACGAATGCGATCTGACGCTGAAGGATCTCGACATTATCTGTGACGAGGTGGCATCGCGACTTGTGAGTTTCGCGCACGAGCGCATTGTATATCCCGATATGAAGGAAGAACGGGTGCGCCACGCACCCAATGTCGTGCCGCTTCGCGGAGGGCAGGAACTCTGAGAGCGAAACAGACTAAGCCGTCGGTCGAATTGGCCATCTCGAACGAATCCGCCCGCAAACACCTCTATCGGAAAGACGTCTTGCGGCGGCTCGCCGAGCGGATATGTGCCGGGGAAAGGATTCCGGGCGATCTCGAGGTGAGCGTATTGTTCTGCGACGACCAATACATCACCCAACTGAATCGGGAATACCGCAAACTCGACAGCCCCACCGACGTCCTGTCGTTTTGTCAGAGCAGCATCGTGGAA
>SLSB01000054.1 GCA_007130675.1 Candidatus Hydrogenedentota bacterium
AGATGGCCGACGGCGTGCTCGGCCACGCCCAAGACGTCACCTGACAGAGGGATGCACAGAGAACGTGTTACCCGATTTCGACGCGTTCGGCCCCGCCGCGCTGGAGACCCACGATAATCGTAAGGTATTCGCGAAGCTGCCGCGTAAGCAGGAAGTTGTCGCGCACGAAATCGCGCGCTTGTTCACCCATTTGCGCGAGGAGGTCGCGGTTGCGCAACAGGTATTGGATACGCAAGGCCGCGCCCTCGGGGGTGCTGACGAGAAAGCCGGTGTGATGGTTGGTGACCTGCAGCCGGATGCCCCCGGTATCGCCTCCGATCACGGGCTTGCCTTTCCACATCGCCTCGGCCACCGTCAGGCCGAAACCCTCGCGCGTTGACTTCTGCAACACAATATCGGCAGCGCGCTGAAGCGCGTTGATCGTCGCGTGAGCATCCGCGGGCAACAGCAGCACGTGAATATCCGGGTCGTCGCCCGCGGCCTCGTGCACCTCGGCCAAGACCGCCTCGCCTTCAGGATCATCCGTCGCCCCGCCGCCAGCCAGCGCGAGCTGTAACTGGGGAATGAAGCGCTTCGTAAGCCGGTACGCGTGAATCACGCCCACCGGGTCTTTGAAACGGTCATAACGCGATACCTGCACGATGAGCGGCCGCCGCGGGTCAATGCCAAATTCATCGAGCACACTGCGAACCTTGCTGATCGGAAGCTCCATATTCTTGTCCGAAAGGGGGTCGATGCTGGGGGGTATCAGATATTGCGGATGCGGCAATATCTGCGCGAAATTCACGAGCGAGAAAATGCTGCCATCATACCCGCTGACAAAATCCCTGAGATATTTCCACACCGGGCGGTACGGGCGGCTGGCGTCGATATGGCACCGCCAAATCCATTTGCCTTTGCGGTTGGGAATGTATTTGAGCAAAGGCGCGGGTTGCGGGTCGTGGATGATCACGATGTCGGCCTCGGTCAACAGCTCTCGGTGCTGCTCGGCCAACTGCTCATTTGTGGTCTCGTAGGCTTTGCGCAAATGCAGCGACACGTCCACGGGCATACCCTGCAGAGCGTTGTGGAAACTCTTGGTGCACTGGTAGAAGTCTGGCTCTCCCGTGATGACCTCCCACTGCACATCGAGCCCGAGGCTGGCCATCATGGGAACCATCTTGTCGAGAATCTCGGCCACGCCCCCGCCCACGCGCGTCGAGTTCACATGCACAACCTTGAGGCCCTCGAGCGGGGCCGCAAGCTGATGCAGATGCTGGATCACATCTTCGCCCGCCACTGTCGCGTACTTGTCTAGAAAATCGCTCATGCTTTCTTCCCGCGAAAATAGTTTTTCATCAGATCCGCCAACTGCGCCCGGAGATCCCGGAGCGTTGCAAAATAGGGGTCGATATTCCGTATTTGGGTGATCAAATCGTCGTATTCGTCCCCAAACGACCGGATCCAGGCTTGGAAATCATCCACCGAGTCCGGGGTCCGGCGCCGGGCGTCGATGAAATGATAGAAGATGCTGCCCTGCGACATCTGCGACGCTATAATCGCTAGATCTTTAGGGACCTCGATGCGGCGGTGCGTGTCAAATACCACGATGTTGCTTCGGATGAAGTGAAACTCCTGGTCGGGTTTCGACCACGGCACGCTGTCGGTCTCGTCCAGGCGCGTCTCGATGTGCTCGAGCAGTTCGGCGCGCAGATCTTCCATGTCCGAGAACTCGGCCGGGTTGATCACCGCCAGGCGTTCGGCCAGCACATGATCGTGAAGACCGTGGCGCGCCCACTCCGCAAAATCGTTCAAGTACTCGGGGTTGTCAAACCGCGGCCGCATCAACACACCCCAGAAATGATAGTAAATGCATCCGGGGTGAATCTCGCGCAACAGCTCGCGAAGCTCGCGCAGGCTCTGGGCGCGTTTCCCGGTTGCCAATGCCGCCAGCGCACAGTCGTGCACCATAAAGGCCGGCGCTTTCTCCTTGGATTTGCCCATGTCTGCCTCCAAAAATCGCAGAGATTACACATCGAATCGCTCAACACCATATCAAAATGTACGTGCGGGGAACAAACTCGTCTGGTTATCCAAGAAAAGCTCCTTCAAGGTCGCGGAATAAACGGATGGGGCTCGGCGCAGCGCACCGCCCGTGTCTCCGTGCAACGCCACCGCTCAGCGCGTGCCGCCGATGGTCAATTCGCGGATGCGCACCGTGGGCTGGGCATGGCTGACCGGCGCGCCCTGGCCGTCTTTGCCGCACGTGCCGAGGGCAAACCCGAGATCGCTCCCCACCGCTTCGATCTGCATCAGGGTATCGGGACCATTGCCGATGAGCGTGGCTCCGCGCACCGGCGTCTCGGCCTTTCCGTTGCGAATGAGATACCCTTCGCGCACCTCGAACACATAATCGCCATTGAGAGGATTAACCTGCCCACCGCCCATCCGCTTCACGAAAAGGCCCGTCTCGGTTTCCGCAAGAATGTCCGCGGGGTCCGTGGTACCCGGCGCGATCATCGTATTGGTCATGCGGGGAATGGGCTTGCAGCGATAGGATTGCCGCCGCCCGTTGCCGGTCGGGTCCATATCCAATTTCCGGGCCGACTTCAGGTCGTTGATGAATCGCACGAGAACGCCTTGGTCCACGAGCACCGTACGGCCCGTCGGCACTCCCTCATCGTCGATGTTCGCGGAGCCGCGCTTCCCAGCGAGCGTGCCGTCGTCCACCACCGTCACCTGCGGCGCGGCGATTTGCCCGTTAAGCCGCCCGCAATACTTCGAGACGCCCTTGTCGATGTGATCGGCTTCGAGACCATGCCCCACCGCCTCGTGCACCATGGTGCCGCCGGCTTCGCTGCTGAGCACCACCGGCATACGGCCGGTTGGGGCGGGGTCGGCCTCGAGCATCAGACAGGCCCGCTTGGCCGCCCGCAGCGCAATCGTTTCTGGATCCATCTCGTCAAACAGCTCGAATCCGAGGGTTCCGCCCGCGGTTTCGTAGCCGGTCTGCACCACATCGCCGTCGCGGGCGACCACCCGCACGTAGAAAAGCACTTGGGGCCGCACGTCTTCGGCAAAGCGCCCCTCCGAATTTACGACGATGACGCGCCGCAGCGAATCGCCATAGGACGCGGCCACCTGCACAATGCGCGGGTCATGCGCGCGGGCCGCAGCGTTGGCCGCCCGCACCAGTTCGAGCTTTTCGGGGGTGGGGATTTCTTTCGGGGGCTGCTTCGAGACTATCTCGAAGCGTTCGGGCGCAAACGCGAAATTGCGGGACGCTTCCTCGCCGTCGGCGCCCCCCGCAATCTCGTTAGCAAGGCGTGTCAAACCCTGTTCCGAAAGGTCATTCGTATGCCCGTAGAGAGTCCGGTCGCCGGTGAGGTGGCGGATACCCGCGCCGGCATCGGTGCCGCTAATCACCTTCTCGACCTTATTGTTCTCCAGCAAAATGGTCGTGCGGAAGGTTTCTTCGGCGAAAATTTCCGCCAATTGCCCTCCGTTTCGCAGGGCCGCGCTGAGAATGGCCTCGGCGTGTTTCTCAAGATCAATCACACGTGTATCCTTTCCTTGGGACTTTCCGTGCCGCAGGATTCGGCAGCACGAACACCATCGCGCCCATGGCGAACAAGACCACGCCGAGGGCGTTCAGCCACAGAGGTTGAAAGACTCCCGGCTCAGGAGCCGAGGTAAACCCTTGAATCTCGTGCGGGATCAGCGAATAGGCGACCATTGGCACCGCGTTGTACACCGCGTGCAGCCAAACGCACGGCCATACCGACCCCGTCTTGAGATGAACTGCCGCCAAGAGAAGTCCTCCCAGAAAACCCGCCAGAATCTGTGGAGGATTCAGATGAATAAGGCCGAACAAGAGTGCGCTCACAACGCATGCACCCCAGGTGCCATGGCGCCGAAGCAGTCCTCGAAGCATGACTCCCCGAAAAAGGAACTCTTCGGTCACCGGGGCCATGACCACCACAATGAGAAATCCCACCAGCGGCGCGGCAAACAAGGCTTCGAACACATCCGGGAAAAGCGTCGGCATGTCCGGAATGAGCCAACGCATGAGATTGTCGGCTTCCGACACCAGCACCGACGTGCCAACCCCCAGAGGCACAAGCGCCGCAATGGCCGCCCAGCGAAATGGCGTCAGACCAAGCGCGCCGCGCACCGTCTGTCCGCTTCGCCACCGGCCCCATACAAGCAGCGGAAACACGGCAACCACATTGGCCAGCATCAGCAGTTCGGGCCGTTGCATCGTCGGCGCCTCGTGCATGGGGCGCCCCAGCGCCAAACCAACAATGACCGCCGCAATGGAGATCGCGATACCGATGGTGATCTGAAACACGACAAAACTCAGGCTGAGCAGTACCGCCTCGAGATAGGTCATGTAGGGGAGATAGGGTGGATTGGGCGGCGGCATAGCTGGTTGGGTTGCTGAATTTTCGGGCGTCTCTTGCCCGGAAGGTTGATGCGAGGGATCATATTCCATCAGAGACTCCTTTTCCGCCTTCCTTCATTGGCGTCTTTGTACAGTGCACGGCAAGGAGCCCGCTGGGCGCAGCCCTACCGCCGTGCCGCAGTGGGGGTCCTCACATATCGGCAGGCCCTGCGATACCGCCGAGCGCGGGGATGCCCAACCCGAGCACACGCGCCGCAATGATGGCAAAGACAATGAGTACGACGATCGCGAATACTGCCCCAAGAAAGCCGCGAATCCGGGTCATGCGCACCATGCGAGGTTCCTCCGCGAGAACTACGGTCTACCCGCAGCCATCAACAGCTACGATACCGCAACCCGGCAAAAATGCCAAGAATTACGGTTCCTCGCCTCTGTTTCTTGTGAGACCCATCAAATAGGCAAAGGGAAACGATACGATCTGACGCATGCCCGCCACCGAAGACACCTGCCGTACCATTCGGCGCATCTCGCCCACAAAGGCCTGGCGCAGCACGCGCTCGGTCACTTCGCCCTCTTCGCGCACAGCCAACAGCCGGTGGAAACAATACGCCCCCATCACGAAGGCAACCACAAAAAGGAAATCAAGGCCTTTAAGGTCCACCGTTGGGAGTTCCAACGCCGTATACTCTTCTGCAAAGTTTCTGAACGACAGCGTCAGCTGCAACTCATACGGTTCGAACCAGTCCGCCGCAAACCCCGCCAGCACAGGCGAAATGGTCGCGGCAACACCGGACACCAAGGCGTTTACGGCCAGATAGGAAGCCGCTTTACCGTATGGCGCGGTTTTCATCGCGAGGTTGTTGGCGCAAAGCGCCACCCCGGCCGCGGCCATGCCCGCAATCACATGGATGGCCACCAGCAACGGTATGCTCAGCATATGCCGCTCGGGCAGCGTCGTAAACGGCCAAAACAGGAAACTGACGAAGAACAGCGGGACCGAGAACACCAGCACCGACTTGTTGGTAAACTGGTCGGAAAGACGGCCCCATACGCCAAAAAACAGCACGTTGGTAATCTGACTGACCACCGAAAGCGCAAGCACCCACGTCATGCTCAGCCCAATCCGGTGAAGCAGATACACCGCGAAAAACGGTGCGGCAAAATTGACCGCCGCGCTCCAGCATGCCAGAAAAATCAGCAGATTCCGGAAATTCGTGTCCCGGAGCGGCCGGAGCAGCATGTTCCACAGCGCTACATGATCGACTTTGGGCATCGAGGGCTCGGGCGTGCGGCCAATGAAGAACACCGAAATCATGCCTGCCAGTCCCGCAATCGAGAAGACGATGGTATAGCCTCCTGCCGGGTCGGCAAAGTGCTCGCGATACATGTCGATAGCGACGCCGCCAAGCAGGCTGAGCAGAGCGCCCGCGGCCGTGCTGAATGTCAGGCGGCGCGCAAAAAACTTGCCCAT
>SLSB01000613.1 GCA_007130675.1 Candidatus Hydrogenedentota bacterium
AATGCTACACCCATGAGAAGAATCCTTATCGCAGGCGCAACGGGCTATGTTGGCGGACGATTGCTCGGACTGCTGGAAGCCAGGGTTCAGCAGGTGCGCTGCCTGGCAAGAAGGCCCGAAGTGCTGCGCAGCCGGGTCAGGCCGGAGACGGAAGTCGTCCGCGCGGACCTGGCCGATCCCGAATCGCTCCCGCCGGCCTTTGAAGGGGTTGATACCGCCTACTATCTCGTGCATTCCCTGGGAAGTCAGGGCGATTTTGAGTCCGAGGAAGAGCGTACAGCGCAACATTTTGCCGAGGCGGCGCGGAATGCGGGCGTCCGTCGCATCATTTATCTTGGCGGCCTATGCGACGAGAACGCCCCGGCTTCTTCGCACATGCGGAGTCGTTTGCGGGTGGGCGAAGTGCTGCGTTCCTCTGGCATCGAAACCATCGAGTTCCGGGCGTCGATCATCATCGGAAGCGGGAGCCTGTCGTTCGAGCTCATCCGCGCCCTCGTGCAACGTCTACCGATCATGATAACCCCTCGATGGGTATCGGTTAAGGCGCAGCCTATCGCCATTCAGGACGTGCTCGGCTATCTGGCAGCCGCACTTGACCTGGAACCCGGCGCGCACCGCATTTACGAGATTGGCGGGGCGGAACAGATGTCCTACGCCGAGCTGATGCGGGAATATGGACGCGTTGTAGGCCTTCGGCGGCTGTTCATTCCCGTGCCCGTGCTGACTCCTTGGTTGTCGAGCCTCTGGCTTGGGCTTGTGACGCCCGTGTTTGCGTCTATCGGCCGCAGGCTTATCGAAAGCATTACGATGCCAAGCGTGGTGCACCGGACAGAAGCATTAACCGACTTTGCCATTCGCCCGATGGGTGTGCGCGACGCGATCCGTCTCGCGCTGCGAAATGAAGACCGGCAGTTTTCTGAAACGCGTTGGACGGATGCGTTGTCCACCGTCAAGAGGCCCGCCTGGGGAGGGCTTGCGTTTGGCAACCGGATTGTGGACTCGCGCCGGATTCAGGTGAAGGCGCCTGCCGAAGCCACATTCGCGACGGTCCAACGTATTGGCGGACAAACCGGGTGGTACTACGCGAACTGGTTGTGGCGGTTGCGGGGTCTGCTCGATTGGGCCGCGGGCGGCGTGGGCATGCATCGCGGCCGGCGCGATCCCGAGCAGCTCCGGTTGGGTGACGTTGTCGACTGCTGGCGGGTGGAATCATTCGACCCGCCCCGGCGGCTGACGCTTGCGGCGGAAATGCGATTGCCTGGCCGTGCATGGCTCCAGTTTGAGGTCGAGCCGGACGGAGAACACTGCCAACTCTGCCAGACAGCCCAATACGACCCGCTTGGGTTGATGGGGCTGGCCTATTGGTACACCCTCTATCCTGTCCACCGGTTCGTGTTTGCGGGCATGTTGAAGGGCCTGGCCAGGCACGCCGAGGAAGCGTCCCGAGAGTGAACGGCGGGAAAGGATATTCTATTCACTCGGCACTGGCTTCTGGGGCACCGCGTACCGCAAAAGCGCAAACTCCGCCCGCCTCCAGTGGGTGGCGCAGCACAAGATTTCCTCGAGCATGCCCGGGCAAAGAGCCGAAGGGATGATTTTCGGTAAGACGCGCGTAGTCGGCCTCTGTCTCGATAGACGCGCGCGCCTATGCTGACGTTCACGGCGCACTCTCGCAGGGAATTGGCATTTTGGAATTCTCCAGTGTTCCTGCTAGGCTTGTTCAGTAGCAAGACGGAGAAGACGTGGCATGGACCGCCGCGAAGACGGGATAGATGAGAAGGCGCTGCGTTCGCTTCGATTCAACGGGTTGCAGTTGAGCCGTAAAAGGAAACCGTGATGCCTGTGCCACTCGCCACTATCGCGTTTGTCTGCGTGGGCGCCGTTGTCTGGATGGTCATTTTCTATGCATTGCGCCGCATCGTGCAAAATGCTGGAATTGTGGATGCTGGCTGGGCGCTCGGAGTGGGACTGGCTGCAGTCACCTACGCGGCCACGGGCGCCGGGGACCCGTTTCGCAGGTTGCTTCTTGGTGTGTTGGCCGGCACATGGAGTTTCCGATTAGGCTTTTTTCTCCTGCGCGACCGCGTATTTAAAGGCAAAGAAGACGGCCGTTACCAGTCACTCATGGATTCCTGGGGAGAACGAGCAGAGCGAAAACTGTTTCGCCTGTTCCTTGTTCAGGCAATCTTCATTGTCTTATTCTCACTCCCGTTTCTTCCTGTCGCCGGGTCGCCACTGCGCCTGTTCACGCCCTGGGACCTTTTGGGACTTACCATCTGGCTGGCGGCCGTAGCAGGCGAATCAATCGCGGACCGTCAACTCGCTTCTTGGCGCGCCAACGAGGAACACCGGGGCCGAACCTGCCGCTATGGATTATGGAAATACTCGCGCCACCCCAATTACTTCTTCGAGTGGCTCCACTGGTGGGCGTACGTGTTCCTTGCCGTTGGCTCACCCTGGTGGTATCTGACATTGCTTGGCCCCGCGGTCATGCTTTTTGTGCTCTACCGAGTCACGGGTATCCCCTATACCGAAGCCCAGGCGCTGAAATCGCGCGGAGCCGACTACGCGCGGTATCAGCAAACAACGAGTGCTTTTTTCCCATGGTTTCCACGGCGCAACGATTCGTAAGAGCCTTCACGGACCTGATCGAGCAGGGTTATCTGCCTGACAGCGTGACACGTTGGGGGATTCGGCGGCTTCTGCGTCAACGCTTGAAAACACTTAGCCGAAGGTCTCCCGCGAATCAGCGCGAAGCCAACCACCAGTTTGTGGAGGCAATGCGCTCTGCGCCTGTTGCGCTTGTGCCGGACAAAGCAAACGAGCAGCACTATGAAGTGCCGGCGGCATTTTTTGAGCGCGTACTTGGCCCCCGTCGCAAATACAGTTGCTGCTACTATCCGGCGGGCGTGACCAGTTTAGCTCAGGCCGAAGAGGCTGCGTTAACCCTCACATGCGAGAGAGCCCAAATCCACGATGCTATGAACATTCTGGAACTGGGATGCGGCTGGGGCAGCCTGACGCTCTGGATGGCAGAACACTTCCCTTCTTCCCGCATTACGGCCGTCTCGAATTCCAATTCGCAGCGGGAATTTATTGAACAGACCTGTGAGGAACGCGGTTTCGAAAACGTGCATGTCATCACCTGCGACATGAACGAGTTCGCCCCACCGGAAGTGGAGTACGACCGCGTCGTTACCGTGGAAATGTTCGAACACATGCGCAACTGGCCCGAATTGCTGCGGCGAATCGCGTCATGGCTGTCCCCCGATGGGAGGCTGTTTGTTCATGTCTTCTGCCACCGGGAATGTGTCTACGAATTTGAGACCAAACAAGAAACGGACTGGATGGGCCGCGAATTTTTCACGGGGGGTATGATGCCGTCCGACGATTTGATGCTGTATTGCCAGGACGATCTGGTCGTCGAACATCATTGGCGTATTGACGGCATGCATTACAGAAGAACATGCGAGGCGTGGCTGGCGAATCTGGACCGGCAACGCGCTGAGATCATGCCGCTATGCGCGTCTACCTATGGCGGTGATGACGCGGAACGCTGGTTCCAACGCTGGCGCATCTTTTTCATGGCCTGTTCTGAACTTTTCGCATTCAACCAAGGGCGCGAATGGTGGGTGGCGCACTATTTACTCAAGCACCGGGGCAAGACGGCAACGCGCCAAGAATAGGGGTTCTGCGCCAATCGGGTTTCGCCAGCACCATCTGCACATCGCCGATCAGGCGTTCCATGAACCCGCCCTCGCAATAGGCCAGGTAGAATTCCCACATGCGCACGAATCGCTCGTCGAACCCCAGGGCGCGCACTTCCTCGATGTTTGCGGAAAACCGCTCGCGCCACATCCGCAGCGTCTTGGCATAGTGCGGCGTAATGTCTTCCAGGTGCACCAGCCGCATGTCGGTGGCGCGGGTAAGGGCATCCACCATGGCCGTCACCGACAATACGCATCCGCCAGGGAAAATGTAGCGCTTGATAAAATCGACACTCCGCTTGGAACGCTCGTGTTCCTGATCCGCCATCGTGATAGCTTGAAGCGCCATTGTGCCGTCGGGCGCGAGCAGCTCGCTGCATTTCGCGAAGAACCCATCGAGATATTCCCAGCCGACGGCCTCAATCATCTCGATTGAGACGATTTTCTGATAGCGTCCTTCCAGTTCGCGATAGTCTTTAAGCAGTACCGTCACGCGGTCGCCGACTCCGGCCGCGTCAATTCGCGACCGGGCCAACTCCAGTTGCTCCCGCGAGATGGTCGCCGTTGTCACGCGGCACCCATACTGCTGCGCTGCGTGAATCGCGAAGCTGCCCCAACCGGTCCCGATTTCCAGCACGTGATCTTCGGGGGTTAACGCGAGTTTACGGCACACACGGTCCAGTTTTGCCACCGATGCCTCCTCCAGCGAGGCATTTTCGTGCTCGAAGATGGCGCACGAGTATGTCATGGTCGCGTCGAGAAATTGGGCGAAGAAGTCATTATTCAGGTCGTAATGCGCGGCGATATTGTGTTTACTCCCGCGCAACGTGTTTGCCCGCAACAGGTGCATCAGCTTGTTGAGAGAATACCCGAAGCGAGCCCAGCCTTTCTCCATGCCAAGCATGGCGCGGCGGCTGCGCACGAGAATGCGAATCAGTGCCGCCAAGGCAGAACAATCCCAGTCACCGTCCATGTAGGCTTCTGCCGCCCCGATGCTGCCGCCAAACAGGAGCTTCCGATAGAATCGCGGAGCGCGAACCGTCACGGTCGCCTGGAGTTCACCTGCTGCATCCGGCTCGCCAAAATGCAACTGTCCCGATGGTTCAGCAAGGACAATCTGTCCTTTTTCCACCTCCTTGAGAAGGCGAATCGCGATATACCGCCCGAGCCGCTCCAGGCAACGCAATGAACCGCGTTGGATATGTGCGTCCGTGGTCGGGCGTTCCTGGGGGGGCGGCGTCATTTCGGGGTTTCCTCTTCTGTCTCGCGTTCCGGATGCGGGTAAAACGGTACGCGCCGCAGCCACAGCAGCAGCGCCTGCCAGTAGATGACCAGAATGACCTTCTGTGCCATGAAGGGAAAACGCAGCAGTTGCAGCAACAGCGCCCTCTTTGTGATAGGCTTCCGCCGCAGCACAAGCGTCGCGTCAAACAGTTTATCCTCTTCGCGCCAATTCTCCATGTGAATGACGAGACTCTCACCGGGATACCCAACGACGCAGCGATACTGCATGTCCATGGACATGAACGGCGATACGTGAAGCCGCTTTTCAAATCGATAACGCCGGGCGCGGCTTTTCATCGTTTCTTCCGGTTCGCGCAGAATGTAGACGTGCTGTTCGCCCCATGGAGTGTTGTTGACCTCTGCCACGACGAACTCAGGTTCTTTTTTTTCGGCATCAAAGCAATAATAGAAACTCACCGGATTAAAGCAGTAGCCAAAATGCCGCAGATGCGTCAGCAACCGGATCGGCCCCGTGGGCCGGGTTCCCGTGCTATCTTTCACAAGCCGGCGGACGGCCTCGTCCAACGGGACTGCTGGATCGCCCAAGTGGTCAGTTCTTCGAAAGCCCGCCGGGGCCCAGCGGCGCGCCGAGTACAACCGGCTCCCCGCGAAGACTTCTGGCAACTCCGCCAGGTCCAGATAGACCATAAACAACCGGTAGCTGAACGTCCGCTCGATGGGCGCGAACCGGCGATGACGCACGGCGCCTTCGTACAGACAACTCTCCATCGTCATAGACCTTTACCGAAATAGCGGCAGGCGGCAAGCGCACTGTTTACGCCGTCTTCGTGAAAACCGTAGCCCCAATAAGCGCCGCAATAATGGGTCCGGTTGACTCCGCTTATCTCCGCGTGCC